>JABIQT010000781.1 GCA_018667995.1 Candidatus Latescibacterota bacterium | reverse complement strand
TATGAATCCGCGCGTCTGCACGAGATGGTTCAGATGCCTGTCCGGACCCATTGTTCCCCCATTGACGTGATGATTGACGCTGGTGATCTGCCGGTGGAACGACCCGGACGCTATGACATTCGTGCATTCCTCCTTCGTGGAGAGGATATGCGGCCGGAGTAAGGTGTTTTGTGGACGCTATTCTGGCGGCATCAGTGTCGATGCTATTACACAGTTCTGTTATGGAGTGAAAGATGAATGTGAGTGACAAGGCAGAAATCGGTCAGTCGGGATTGATGGTCTCACGACTGGGTCTGGGCGGGGCGCCCCTGGCCGGATTGTTTCAGGGAGTCTCCGCGGAGCAGGCTTCGGACACGATTGAACGATATCTCGATCACGGGCTCTACTTTTTCGATACGGCTCCGCTCTATGGCAGCGGTCTAAGCGAGACTCGGCTGGGCGGAGTTCTGTCCAGGCGGGACCGGGACAGCTTTGTCTTGGCTTCTAAAGTTGGCCGACTCCTCGTTCCTGATCCTGACCGACCCAATGATTTATGGTCGGAAGATCTACCGCCCCTGAGGGCGACCTACGATTATAGCTATGACGGGATTATGCAATCGATTGAGGAAAGCCTGGAGAGATTGGGCCTTGATCGAATCGATATTCTACACATTCATGATCCGGACGATCACTACGAGGAGGCCATGTCCGGGGCGCACAAAGCGCTGGTCAAGTTACGCAACGAGGGTGTCATAAAGGCCTTTGGTGCTGGTATGAATCAATGGGAGATGCTCGCGAGGTTCGCCCGGGAAGGTGATTTTGACTGCTTCCTGCTGGCAGGGCGTTATACGCTCGTAGATCATAGCGGACTCGCAGAATTACTCCCGCTGTGCGAAGAGAGAAGGATCAGTATTATCGTGGGTGGTCCCTATAACAGTGGTATTCTTGCCGTGGGGGCCGTTGAGGGTGCCACCTTCAATTACCAGCCTGCGCCTCGCGAGATAATGGAGCGAGTCTCGAGGATTGAGGCCGTTTGTGCGAGGCATGGCGTTCCGCTGAAGGCTGCTGCACTTCAGTTCCCTCTGGCTCACCCCGCTGTTGCTGCCATCATACCAGGTGGGCGTTCTCGCGATGAAGTGGATGAGAACTGCCTGATGGTGTCCCATGAAGTCCCACCTGTTTTTTGGGATGATCTTCGCACAGAGGGCCTCGTGCCCGATGCGGCGCCGACGCCCGCTTAAATCGAACGGTATATTTCTCGATTCTATATTTGGATCCTGGCCAATGGAGGAATAATGACAGCCCCAAAACGATATGGCATGGTACTCAAGGTCAAACCGGAGAAGATCGATGAATACAAGGAATATCATGCCGAGATCTGGCCAGGCGTGGCAGACATGATTGCCGCCTGTAATATCAGAAATTACTCTATCTACCTGAAGGACGACCACCTCTTCTCGTACTTTGAATACGTCGGCTCCGACTTCAAGGTGGATATGGACAGAATGGCTCAGGACCCTACTACGCAGAAGTGGTGGGATGTAATGATGCCCATGCAGGAACCCTTAACAAGTAGGAAGGAGGGAGAGTGGTGGGCAGATATGGAGGAGGTCTTCCATCAAGAGTGATAAAGCGTATCAATCCCGGCCCGTGAAGCCCACAGCGCACCTGGACAGTCTGTCGTTCACCCAGTACGAAGCGTCCAAAAGCGCGCAGAAGTACGGATATATAGCAGGAAATGTAAAAGAAGCCAGGATCTGGCAAGCGAAATTGCGGCGAGCACTGTCACGGCTCATCGGTGCATTTCCTCAATCACCTGTTGCCCTGAATCCACGCCTTGTAGATCGTAAGGAGTTTACCGGCTATACGCGTGAAACGGTGCTTTTCGACAGTCGCAGTGCCTCGACCGTCTACGCCCACTTATTGATCCCAAGGGAGATAAGTGATCCGCGACCCGCCATAGTTTGCTGCCCGGGCCACGGACGGGGTTGTGACGATATTGTAGGAATCGAGGAAGACGGCGCCATGCGCTCTGAGTGGGGAGGGTATCAACGCGATTTCGCTCTCCAGGCTGTGGATCATGGATTCGTCGCTCTGGCCATTGAGCAGCTCGGATTTGGACATCGGAGAGATGCGACCGCTCGCTCCGGGGCTCCCGATGCCTCTTCTTGTCAACCGTCGGCCGGCGCAGCACTGCTCCTCGGTCAAACGATGGTGGGCTGGCGCGTCTACGATATCATGCGATCCATTGACTACCTGCAGAGCCGGTCCGAAGTCGATTCTAGGCGCATCGGTTGCATGGGGATCTCGGGCGGCGGGACGACGACCTTTTTTGCCGCGGCGCTTGATCGTCGCATTAAGGCCTGCCTGGTCAGCGGATACTTCAATTCATTCCGGGACAGCATTCTCAGCATTCCACACTGCATAGACAATTATGTCCCCGGAATTTTGGAGGTCGCAGAAATGAGCGATATCGCGGGTCTGATTGCCCCTCGACCGCTCTTTGTCGAATCCGGTACGCGTGATGCGATATTCCCGGTTACCGCTACAGTCAAGGCATTTGACCAGGCCCGCAAAATCTATGAATGCTTTGAAGCGCCTGAACGCCTTGGTCTGGAGATTTTCGAGGGTGAACACCAATTTCATGGTGTCAAAGGATTCCCGTTTCTGAAGAAATGGCTTTAGAAGAGATATCTTGTACCAATCAAATAATGTTGATATCTGGAGGCTATATGGCGCTGACCGAAGAACAGGTGGCTGAGTTTGACGAGCGAGGGGTTGTAGTCGTTGAGGACGTATTGAAGGACAGCGATTTCGAACCAGTTATAGATTCCGTGACGGACTTTCTCAGTGAAAGGGCCCGTGCTCATCAGGTGGAAGGGAACCTGACGGACCTATTCGAAGAAGAGCCGTTCATTTCACGGTACGCCAGGCTGTATGAACAGTGCAAGGATATTGGGCGAGGCATTGATATCATGCAGATGCGCGCCAGAGCCATGTTCGAGTTTCTGAGTAACGAACGACTGCTTGATGCCGTTGAAACGCTGATCGGCCCGGAGATAACCTGTTCTCCCATTCAGCACATCCGGGCTAAGCCCCCATCAAGACTGGCGGACGGCCCGGATTATCATCATAACGTTCCATGGCATCAAGATTCTGGCGTCACTTGGGAGGAAGCGGATAAATCGAAGATCATCACATGCTGGATTCCATTGATAGACGCCACTGTGGAACGGGGATGTATGCACGTGATGCCCGATGTTTTTCAGGCTGGACATTTGGAGCACCACTCCGATGGCGCCACAACGATCAAGCCGGAGTTTCTGCCCCAGGTAACCCCCCTTCCCCTGGAAGTCCGGAAGGGGGGCGTGGTTTTTCTAAATCAGTTTACGCCCCACCATTCCACCAGCAATTTGACCGAATGGGACGTTCGCTGGAGTCTGGATATACGTTATCAGCCTTCCGGAACACCCACAGGACGGCCCTTTCACCCCGCTTTTTGCGTCAGAAGCAAGGCCGATCCCGGAAGCGTATTAACCGATCATCAGGCATGGTGCGACCTGTGGACAGACGCTTTTGAGGAGAATGCGCGTAACCCTCAACAGGCCCATCGGGTTTAGCATGACTACTTTGAAGAAGAGTGATGTGCAGTGGGAACTGATGCTGCCCGCCGAATTCGATGCCGCCATGTCTCAACTGCCGGTATGTTTTCTGCCATTGGGCACTGTAGAGTGGCACGGTCTACATACTGCCCTTGGACTGGACTCCCTGAAGGCGCATGCACTGTGTGTCGATGCGGCCCATAAGGCAGAGGGCGGCATTGTACATCCGCCTCTCTATGGCGGCATGGGGGGCCTTGATCAGCCGGCAACCATAAAGATAGAACCCGAGACAACTTGGGAGAACCATCTGCTGAGGCCCTGGCTCGAGAAAATGTGCTCTGAAATCCATCGGCAGGGCTTCAAGGCTATCATCATGTTGACGGGACATTACGGCCACAATCAGCAGATCGTCGTCCGGGAAGTGGGGGCTCGTATGACCGAGCGTCTGCAGATTCCCGTTCTTGGAACACCTGAGTATTGGCTGGCTATGGACATCGGTTATCACGGAGATCATGCTGGCATAGGGGAAACGTCTCTTCTATGGCATCTACATCCGGATTTGGTCGCTATGGATCGGATCGATGCCGACCCGGTCTATGGCAAGGACGACAGAATCAAGTCGGGGGCCTCGGCTGAATTGGGCAGGAAGTATGCGGATCGTATAACGGATCGTCTGGCAGCGCTGGCACGCCAGATGCCGGAGTGGGATGCGGCGCAAAGGGCGGATTTCTCGGAAGCGGAGCGTGCGCTTGTGTCCGCCCAAGTACGCGGATGGCGCGAGAACGATCCCTGGCATGCATGGAGAGATCCCCAAGCCATGAGGGACTATGGTACGTCTCTGGTTGCCGCGGAGTTCTCCGCTATCAAAGAGCTGGCCAGTAAACTCCTTTAGATCTCGCCCTGAAATCAGTTTCTGTCTGCTGCGTTGTTTTTGTTGCGGAGCGGCTGCCCGCAAACACAGTGCAACGTTCCACAGACGCCCTACTCAGTGACAGATTCCCCTACACCTCGTATTGAACTGTGCATCGATTTGATTCCAGCCATGTGAGTGAATTCGGTACTTCCAGGTAGAGATCTGTTTCGTGGGCCGTCATCACAGGAAACAGGTAGGGCGTGCTGATGTGCTGTGTCGGTTCGCGGCCAGATATGAATGCTCTATGGTCCGACAATCTTCTGTCAATTCTCTCCTGTCCCGTCCTGATACCCGTTTCCATGTTCTCGACAATCAAGCTATCGAGATTCTCGTCTACCTCGAATCCGATGCTGTTCCGGGCGGACGATATTGCCGCCTGTATAGAGGTGCCGGTGCCTAAGAATGGATCCAGCACAAGATCGTCTTTCACGGAATACATGTTGATCAGTCGGTAGGCAAGCTCAAAGGGAAACGCTCCGCTCCTTGTACGGGATCCGTGGCTTTCTATACGCTGCCCCGTGCCTTTTAAATCGCTCCAGATGTCCGAGAACCACACGTTGCGTTCTTCCCAGAACAGGGCACTGCTCCTGCGATTCATTCGCTGCCCACTTGTGCTGAAAACGCGCTTCTTACCCTTACGCGCGATCAGAATATACTCGTGTTCAAGCGTCACATAGGCCCCTGCCGGTAGCATGCCCGATCCCATGAATTTGTTGGGCGCGTTGCTCTGTTTATGCCATAGAATGTCGGGTAGTAAGTTTAACCCGACGGATTGGAGACCTTGCAGGATCCGTGCGTGGTTGGGATATAAGCGGAATTCGCTCCCTATGGTTCGCGTGGCATCACCAATGTTGACGCAGACAAAGGCGCCGTCCCGTGCGACCCGAGCCACTTCTTTCCAGACCAGATCAAGGCGCCGATGCATGAGATCGAATGCCTTCGGACCATCCTCATTGGCAAGCGCACGTTCGATATCGGTGTCCCATTGGACAAATAGGTCGTCCCACATGCCAATCATAGGATATGGCGGGGACGTGACGACCAAATCGACGCTTTGGTCCGCCAATTCGGATAATTCTTCGGCGTTATGGTAAATTATTCGATGGGTCGTATGCATAGGCGGATAAATCCGGCCAGCAGCAATTTCGTGTGGCACTGCGGTGCTAATCTCTGGATCTTTATAGGCAGCTAAATATATTGATTTTGTTTCGACAAGGGTACATAACTCTTAGCCTTCGCGATGTACCGTTTCACGCATAGACGGAGAACGAGTCCAGCCATGGCGGATATCGAGCGTCCCAATTTCCTCGTAATAATGACGGATCAGCATAGTCCGGGTTTCCTGGGGTGCTATGGCAATACTTTGGTCCGAACTCCGAATCTGGATACGTTGGCTGCGGGCGGTATGCGATTTTCAAATGCCTATTGCGCGTCGCCTCTTTGCGTGCCCAGCCGAATGAGTTTTATGACGACTCGGACGCCCAGCAAAAACAGGGTATGGGACAACCACCATATTCTGTCATCCGGGATTCCCACATGGGCCCATGCACTGGGTGCCGCCGGATACGAGACTTCGTTGGTGGGGCGCATGCATTTTGTAGGGGGTGACCAACGCCATGGATTCGAAAGACGGCCCTTGGGAGAATATAGTGCATTTCATCCTGGGGCCGGCACGAAGGGCGGAGATCAGTGGACTGAATTTCCCGGATCTACATCCGGGCAGTGTCGTGCCTCCGTTGAGATTGCCGGCAAGGGGACGACGTCGTATCAATGGTTCGACGAGCAGACCCATGCGGCCTGCGACTTTCTGAAGGAGAAATCGACTTCGGCCGACAGGCCATTTGCTGCTGTGGTTGGGTATGTACTGCCGCACTGTCCCTTTGTGGCGCCTGCTGAACTGTTCGACTACTACTACGAGCGAGTTACGATTCCCACGGTAGAGGATGTGCAACCTGCCACGGTGAGCCGGTATCGACAGTATCGAGGGATTCTCTCGCTTCCCCTTCCTGATGAGCGGGTTCGCGTCGCCCTGGCCGCCTACTATGCACTTTGCGAGTACTCGGATATGTTGATCGGAAAGGTGCTTGAGGCCCTGGAAGACTGTGGTCTAGATCAGAACACCATGGTTATTTATGCGAGCGATCATGGTGAAATGGCGGGAGATCATGGATGTTGGTGGAAAAGCTGCTACTATGAAGGCAGCGTTGGTGTCCCGCTCATAGTGCGTCAACCAGGGGTGATTCAGGGCGGGGTTGAGTCTGCGTCGGTCTGCAATCTCATGGATGTGGGACCCACGATGATTGAAGCCGCCCGGGGCAAGGCGCTGCCCAACAGTGACGGCCGTTCTCTACTGCCTATATTGCACCGTACGTCTGAATTAATTTGGGACGACACCACGTACAGTGAACTGATAGATTTCAATTGCGGAGATAACGGTCCGCTACCTTCAAGGATGATTCGATCCGGGAAATGGAAATACTGGGAGTACCAGGACCAGGACCAATTGGCCCCCGCACTCTTTGATCTGGACGAAGATCCTGGAGAAATCTGTGATCTGGGTTTGGATCCCGATTTCGCAGGCATTAGGGCCCAGCTGTCCGCCAAGCTGCATCTGGACTGGCGACCGGAGCAGGCTCAGAGGCAGGCGATCGATGCGCGCGACAGCCACGATACGATAGCCGCTTGGGGAAGCGTCATTCGGCCTGAATCGGAGGATACACTCGCGGCCCCTGATCCTCCCGTAGAGGTGGATGTGGAACTGTTGTAGCGTGTCCTATTCCCCAACCACAATCTGCTGTCGTTTGGGACCCCAATTCCCTGGTTCTGTATCAAAGCGACCCGAAAGGTTCGCTCCGCAGTGGTAGCAATTTCCATTTTCGTCGAGTTTCCATTCACCTAACGAATAAGTGTTTCGCTCGATCACCAGAGCGTCACAGGAAGCGCAATAGGTGGATTGCCCGGTGACATCATCAATGTTCCCCGTATATACGTGCCGAAGACCGCACTCAAGAGCTATCTGACGGGCGCCTATGATTGTTGCGTACGGTGTCGCTATAATTCCCACCATTTTAAAGTCGGGATGGAAAGCTGTAAAATGGATTGGTACTTCCGGCCCCAGGTTTTCCAGTGTCCAGTCGCAGAGCCGTTTGATTTCGTCTTCGGAATCATTCTGGCCGGGGATAAGAAGGTTGGTGATCTCCAGCCAGACATCGGTTTCTTTCTTGAGCCAGATGAGCGTTTCCAACACAGGGTCGAGATGGGCAAAGCACAACTTGTGGTAGAAGTGCTCTGTAAACGACTTCAAGTCGACGTTGGCCGCGTCCAGTTGGGAAAAGAACGGCCCGCGTGCTTCTTCCGTGATGTAACCTGCTGTCACTGCTACGGTTTTCAGGTCCAGTGCTCTTGCCTCGATGGCACAGTCTATAGCATATTCGGCGAAGATCACCGGGTCGTTGTAGGTAAAGGCTATACTCTTGCAACCGGCCTTCTGTGCCGCCTGTGCGACTTCTTGTGGGCCCGCCCAGTCCATGAGCCGATCCATTTTCCGTGCCTTGGATATGTCCCAGTTTTGACAGAATCGGCAGCCCAGATTACACCCAGCCGTGCCAAAGGACAGAACACTCGATCCGGGAAAAAAATGGTTCAGCGGCTTCTTCTCGATGGGGTCAATGCAGAATCCGGAGGCCCGCCCGTAACTTGTAAGCGCCATGCCTTCAGACCGTGCCTCCCGGACAAAGCAGAATCCCCGTTGACCGGGATGCAGCTTGCACAAACGAGGACAGAGGTCACACTGAAACCGTCCGTCATCGGTCTGATGCCACCAATCCCCCAGGATCACCCCAGCATCGAGCATGGTACGTTTGTCAATGGGCACAGGCGTGCCTTTCAATTCTCGAGAGAGTGCTGTGATAGGTTTCCGGCTCTCTCACCAGGTTTGCGAGCTACCGGGAAGACGGACCACCTAAGGCTGTTGTACTCTATCGGTGTATTCGCTGGAGCGATATCCTATCGAAGTCCACGGTTCTGGATATGAGGTCTCAATATTATCGCCATACGAAATGAATGCCGCAAGCTGTTTGAAAGACACGATAGGGACTACCCCTGAAGACAGTTGAGCAACATTATTCACCGTGACGCTAACCAGATTTCGTGATTGGAGAGCAAGATGAAGATTACCCGGGTGGAAACGCTGCGGTCGCCTTGTCGAAACTATTGCTGGATCTTGATCACAACGGACAACGGAATTGTGGGCTTAGGGGAGACCTACCATCGCGCCGATCCGGCCGAAACGGTCATCCATGAATTTGCAAATAGGTATTTGCTCGGGAGCAATCCGGAAGATATCGAGAAACTCTGGTATAACATGTACCGGGCTGCCTCCTACCATGGCATGATGGGCGCTGAGCTACGTGCCATCAGCGGAATCGATATGGCGCTGTGGGATCTCTTGGGTAAAGCTCTGGATAGGCCGGTCTTCAGGATCCTCGGTGGGAAGACACACGACAACGTTCCCGTGTATTTCAGTGGTATCTATGATGAAATAGAAATGCGTAAAGACGCCGTTCAGGACTGGTCCAGAGAGTGCGTCGATGCTGGCTGGCAGGCCTGCAAGACCGCACGTTTCTTTAGAAACCTCGAGGGACGTCCTTCCGATGCGACGGGGTTCCTGAGCGTCGCGCAGGTTGAGCAAGGCGCACGTCGATTCGAGTGGGTCAGAGATGCCGTTGGCGGCGCGCTCGAAGTGGGCCTGGATCTGCACTGTTATTTTGATGTGCCGGCGGCCATCCGAATCGGTGAGGCCGTCCGACCATATAATCCCTACTTTATCGAAGAACCTATTCAACCCCACAACGTGACGGCACTGCGGGAAGTCAGAGAGCGGACGGGGGTGCCTATCGCCGCCGGTGAACGCATCTTTTCACGCTGGGGATTTCAGCAAATTCTCGAGGAAAGAGCGGCCGATGTGCTGAACCCCGATCTGGCCTGGACCGGCGGCATAACCGAACTGAAAAAGATCGCCGATTATGCGGCCATACACTACATTCCTGTCGCGCCTCATAACTATGGTCCCATCACGTGCATGGCCTTGACGCATCTGATGGCGGTCATCCCCAATACGAGGCACCTCGAATTCACGGCTTTTCATTATCCCCAATGGAATACCTATATAGATGAACCCATAGTTGTAGAGGAAGGACATCTCCCTCTACCGGAAAGACCGGGCCTCGGTCGCGAACTAAGTCGCGAGATGCTGGAGTTACCAAGGATTTCCATTGAAGCAGAATGAAAGCCGATAGTCAACCGAACCAGAATGAGATTCTGACTACGACTTTAGTCTTGTTGAACGTGACTGGTACGACTCCGAATTCGTATCCTTCGATGGCTCCTAGTTTCGACGGCACGAGATAGGCGAGTAGATGAAACGTTACGCTAAATATATTGCTCTGGCCGTGGTGGCAATTGCCATACTGCGAATCATTGACACCTACAGCAGCTTCAATCACACCGTTGATGCTCCCATACATATCGCATGTGGTTTGGAATGGCTGCAATACGGAACGTATTCTCTTGAAGCAGAGCATCCTCCGCTTTCTCGTATTGCGACGGCAATAGGGCCCTACCTGGCTGGTGTCAGACTCCCTCCGAACTATAGGGAGATTTGGCAGTCTTATCGCGTTGAGTTGGGTAACATCGCCCTGGTGTCAGGTGAGGGATATTTCTCGAATTTGCTTCGGGCAAAGCTGGGTGTGCTGTTTTTCTTCGTGATGTCCATCGCCGTGGTATGGACGTGGGCGCGAACGGTATCCGGTGCCGTTGCGGGAATGGTCTGTGTCTTTCTGTACAGCGCACTGCCACCTGTTCTCGCTCACGGCAGTGTAGCCGAAACCGATATGACACTCACGGCAAACCTTATGGGGGCACTACTGGCGTTATTGCTTTGGCTGAAGCGTCCCAATCTGGCGAATGCCCTGTTTCTAGGTCTGATGTTTGGCTTAAGCCTGATCTCAAAATTGACCACGCTTCTGTTCTTCCCGGCGTGTGCTTTCGTCGTCTGTTTATGGTACTGGTATATGAAGGGCCGGGTGCAGAACGACTCAAATGTGGTGCAGCTACCGGTTCTCAGGGTTTTGGTCCGGCAGGCATGTATGTCTGGAATTGTAGCCTTCTTCGTGTTCTGGGCTGGGTATGGATTTGAGATAGGTGATTTGCACCATTCTAAGCTTCCTGGTGTTACAACCATCGAATGGATAAGCTGGTATTCGATACCCTTACGAAAT
>JABIQT010000069.1 GCA_018667995.1 Candidatus Latescibacterota bacterium | reverse complement strand
GTGCTGCTTCAACATGCCCTGTATGGCCTGGGCGAGACTGCGAAGCGCTACATCTTTACCGCTAATCCAGAATTCTACACGAGGAAATCCTCGCCCTCTCGGATAGCCGGCCTCTTCCAGCAATTGCTGACCCAATGCGGGATTGAAGGCTTGAATGTGGCTGTATTGATCACCCACGTAACCCGGGAAACCGGGAGGTAACATAGTATACGCTGGCACACCAAGTCCGTTCCGAACGACCTGGCAGATGGCTTCCCGATCAAGGACGTGCGAGATTGCCTTTCGGACCCTGACATCGTCGAAAGGGGGTTGTTCAGTTTGCAAGAAAAGGTACCATGTCTGATTGTGCGGCCAGGTAGCTAGCTGGCTCCTCAGAACGGGGTCCGCGTTAATGTGCCTGAGGTCGAGCGGATTGATATTATGGAGAATGTCTATTTCATCGTTTTCGTAGGCCAGAATCCCAGACGATCCATCTCCAATGAAAGGTATAGTTACACGCTCCAAAAGTCCCCGATAGGGGCCGTCGTACCGAGGGTTCAAACCGAAGACCATTCTCTGCTGAGGGAGCCACTCCAGAACGCGATACGAACCGTTGGTCACGATGTTATCAGCTCTGGCCCAACGATCCCCGTATTTCTCATACTGCCAACTCGGTATCGGAGATGCCGAGAGGTATGAGGTTAGGTAGGGCAGATAGGGACAAGGTCGGTCCGTTCGGACTTCCAGCGTGTAGTCATCTTTGGCTCTTACCCCTATCAATGATTCATCTGTGATTTCGCCCAGGTTGTAGGCACGTGCGTTAGCTATCTCGTAGAACAAGAAAGCGTAGACATTTCCTATGGACGGTTTGAGCAGTGTTTTATAGGTCCATTCGAAGTCATGGGCAGTGACTGGTCGTCCATCGCTCCATTCTGCACCATGTCTCAGGAAAAATGTCCACAGCGTGCCGCCTTCTGTTGATTCCCAGCTCTCAGCGGCGCCCGGTATCAACTGCTCATCCTCATCGAGCAAGGTCAACCTGTCAAAGAGATATTCTACCCGTCCGGATCCGTAGTTATCCAACGTAGCATCGAGGGTCCGCGGCTCCGCACCGCCGTATACAATCCGAAGGTGCTGCCTATCGATCGGAGCGGCATCCGTGGGGAGTTCCACGCCGAGGGTATTGAAAATCTGTGGTGATGCATTCGCAAATATGGCTACAAAGACTGTAGCGACTCCGACGAAAAGAAACTTCATAGGCATTCTCATATGTTAAGGCGATCGGCACTTATACCCCAGGCCGACATTGCCACGATATTATTACTCGGAAACGACCTTCGAAGCAAAAACTCCCGGTGACCTCCTGGACGCCTTGAAATTGACTGGTACAAACATCCCGTAATCAAGGATAATGACTTGCCTTCTCGAGAGACTGAATTCGGAATCCATAGGACGTTTTATGATTGATATTGAGTTTCAGTGGCATTTCGGGATTATAAGTAAGGACCTGCAACCACGTCTAGAGTTTTTCTATGTCAGGATAGGCATCTTTTGCGGGCTCGCACAGTTCGAGCAACACGCCGCCCGTGCTTTTGGGATGTACGAATGCCACCCTGGCCCCCCCGGCGCCTATCCTGGGGGTTTCATCAATTAAGCGAAAGCCTTGAGTTCGCAATGTATCGAGCGAGGACTCAATATCCGTAACCTCTATAGCAATATGATGGATACCTTCACCGTGTTTCTCAATAAACTTGGCCACAGGGCTATCCGGATCTGAGGCCTCCAGTAGCTCGATTTCGGTATCACCGACAGGCAGGAAGGCTACGTTCACCTTATCCTTCTCCACTGTTTCACGGCCGTGAAGCTCCAAACCCAGCGCATCCTGGTAAAGGCGCAACGAGTCTGCTAAATCGGAGACTGCAATACCAATATGGGCAATTCGCCTCGTATTTCTAATCATAGAAACCACCTCAAAATCGTTTTGGTCTCTCATATTCACCAAACGTACCGCGCAGCGTGTCGCAGATCTCGCCCAGCGTAGCTCGATTACGTACGGCTTCCATTATGAGAGGCATCAAGTTTGTATCGGATTCCGTAGCCAGGGCCAGCTGCTTCAGAGCCGAATCAGACTTCTCCGGATCACGAGACGATTTGAATGCCCGGACCCGTTCCACCTGGTTCTTCTCGACCGCAGGATCAAGAGAGGGCGCCTCTGGACCAAGTTCATCATTCATCTGAAACTGGTTGACGCCGACAATGACCTGTTCCTCACGTTCAACTGCCATCTGGTAGTCGTAGGCACTCTTGCTGATCTCCTCCTGCGGAAATCCACGTTCTATAGCCCCCATGGCTCCCCCCATATCATCGATACGTTTCAAGTAGATCCGCGCCTCTTCCTCGATTCGGTCCGTCAGGGACTCTATAAAATATGAACCCGCCAAGGGATCGACCGTGTCCGGCACACCTGTTTCATACCCTATGATCTGCTGCGTACGGAGTGCGATCGTGGCCGACTCCTCGGTTGGGAGAGAAAGGGCTTCGTCGCGGCCATTCGTGTGGAGAGATTGAGTTCCTCCGATTACCGCGGACAGCGCCTGAAGCGCCACTCTGACAATGTTATTCTCAGGCTGCTGGGCAGTCAAGGTCGAGCCACCAGTCTGGGTATGAAATCGCATCAGCCATGACTTTGGGTTTTTTGCTCCAACAGTCTCCTTCATAAGGCGAGACCAGAGTCGACGCGCAGCTCTGAATTTGGCGATCTCCTCGAAGAATTGATTGTGCGCATTAAAGAAGAATGACAGCTGAGGGGCGAACCGATCCACATCCATGCCGGCTTCCTTGGTCGCCTGAACATAGGCCAGACCGTCTGCGAGCGTGAATGCTACTTCCTGAACCGCCGTGGCGCCAGCCTCGCGGATATGATATCCACTGATGCTAATGGGATTCCAGCGCGGCATCTCTTCTGCGCAGAACCTGACCAGATCCGTCACGAGTCTCATGGATTGGCGTGGGGGATATATGAAGGTTCCCCTGGCGATGTATTCCTTCAGAATATCGTTCTGCACGGTTCCGGCCAGGGCATTCGGAGCCACGCCACGTTCCTCTGCCACAACGGCATACAGAGCCACGAGAACAGTAGCAGTGGCGTTAATAGTAAGAGACGTACTGACCCTGTCTAACGGTATCTGATCGAAAAGCAGACGCATATCGTCGATGGTAGAAATGGCGACGCCTGTACGTCCCACCTCCCCCAGAGCCATACGGTGATCAGAGTCATATCCTATCTGCGTAGGCAGATCAAAAGCCACCGATAAACCAGTTTGACCCTGAGACAGGAGATAGCGGTATCGGGCATTGGTCGCCTCTGCCGACCCAAATCCGGCATACTGACGCATAGTCCATAGGCGCCCCCGATACATCGTCGGTTGCACGCCACGAAGAAAGGGATACTGTCCTGGCAGCCCTTCATCTTTAAGCGCCTGGTGGCCCGCACGATCCAATTCTGTGTAGAGTCTGTTGACCGGAATTCCGGAGCTTGTCTCAAAGGTCGATCTGCGCTCTGGATATTTCTTAAGGAGCATATCGAGCTGCTCACGCTCCCATGATTCCAATGCCTGCTGGTACTCTTCGTCAATGCTCATTCTACTATGGATTCCTACTCATTTAGGGGTGGTATGACCGGGCAAATATATAAATTCAAATAGGTGGTCTTTGAGATAATGTGTCAACCTGTTTCTAATCCAAATGACGACTAGGTACGAAGCTTGTGAGGTGTACTCTGAGGACAGGATTACCGGGGAACCTAGTGCCTTCGTTTTACATTCTGATTTCGAATTGCAGGCAGGTGGTCGGGTCCGGGAACCGAATTCCAGATACACGTGTTTCTGATGCTGGAAGCACGGTCTTCCCACGGAAATGATTCTGGTTTACCAGGAAGGTCGTAACACATGCATGATTTTGACAGGACTGATGATGCGAATGAGGATTTCCAGACAACAGCCCTCGTTCACATGGATGCACTGTTTAATTCAGCGGTCCGTATGACCGGTAACGTTGCCGACGCGGAAGACCTGGTACAGGAGACATTCCTGAAAGCATTCCGATTCTTTGCTAGGTTTCGCAAGGACAGCAACTGTTTGGCCTGGCTGTTTAAGATTATGAAAAACAGCTACATAAATCGATTCCGCCAAAAGTCGAGAGAACCGGCGACGGTGTCTATCGATGCTGGATTGCCTGGCCAGGAGGGCACATTCCTGGAAACACCCGGCCATGAGATGGAACCTGCTGACTCCATGTACAGCAGAATCCTGGACGACGAGGTCGAAGATGCGGTACGAAGTCTACCTGAGGAATTCAAACTGGTTGTGCTGCTATCCGACGTAGAGGGAATGCAGTACAGGGAGATCGCTGACGTGCTTGGCTGTCCAGTAGGAACAGTACGGTCCAGGCTCTCTCGCGGCAGAAGTCATCTTAGAAAACACCTTCAATCGTATGCAAGAGAATTAGGCTACCTGGAAAAGGACACTGGCCGATGAACTGCAGAACAGCAGATGAGTTATTCACAGCATATGTCGATGGCGAGCTAGGTACCGATACAGAGACATCGCTCGCCGCACATCTCGAGGTATGCAATACCTGCCGCCTGGAAGTGGAAGTAGAGGAGTCGGTGAAGAGGATGGTCTCGGATCGCCTCCAACACATCCCTGCGCCAGTGGGATTAAAGTCCCGCGTGTGCGCCGCACTTGCAGAGGAAGAAGAACACCGACCATGGTGGCATGAAATATCGAGACGTGTTCGAAGGCATCCGCGGCAGATTGTCGGCGCCCTTGCCGCATTGTTTCTGGTGGCTGCAGTGGGCATATTGTCTACGGTCCTGGAACCAGAGCCCCCTGCGTTAGCGGCCAGACTTATGAGGCATCACGCTGACTGTGCGGTTCAGTTTGCTACAGACAAGCCTCTTACCGTGAAGAGCTGGTTTCAATCTCAAGGCATCGATGTGGCCGATACGCCCTCCTCCTTGGCTCCCTTTGAGTACTCCCTGATCGGTGCCCACATCTGCGAAATGCTCCATCAGAACGCCGCCTATATGGTCTATCGTCACCAGGGCAAGGAAGTCTCGATCTGTCGCGTCGACGGTATTCCGGTCGACCTGCAGAAGCTGGAACATGTCGACTATGGAAGTGCCCGCTTCTACACGGTTACCTATGGGAATAGCAATTTGGTCATGTGGCAGGAGAAAGAGTCAGTTTTTGCCATTGTAGGTCAAGTGAAGAGCGAAGATCTGATGGCCATGGCCGCCGAAACCAGGATTCTCTGATTTCATTTTGCATCAACAGCTTGCCCGTCCAGACCCAGCTCCGAAGCTATGCTTTTCAGCGCATCGATTGTGGCGGCGACGTGATCGTCCAAGGAGAGTCCCAAGCTCTCAGCTCCTTCTATAATATCTTCCCGCGAAACCGCGCGGGCGAAGCCGACCTGCTTCATCTTCTTTTTTACGGAGCTGACCTTCACGTCCAGAATACTCTTCGAGGGTCTCACCAGTGCGACTGCAACGGCGAAGCCAACTAATTCGTCGACAGCGAAGAGCGCCTTGTCCATTGGGCTGCTCCGTGGCAAACCCAGGTAGGTAGCGTGTGATTTTATGGCATAGATGACGTCTTCAGGATACCCATTATCCTGAAGGATGGCAGCTCCGCGTAAGGGATGGTCCTTAGGGTCGGGGGTCTCTTCATAATCGAAGTCATGTAACAGTCCGACTATACCCCATTTCTCAACATCAGCGTCATATATAGGTGCATATGCACGCATCGCTGCCTCCACGCCGAGGGCGTGCTTTCGGAGACTGTCTGTTTTTGTATGATTTTTCAGCAACACGAGTGCGTCATCTCTATTCAATTGGTCCTCCCGATACAAAATGGAGAGTCTGTGTAACTATGGTTGAATTCATAAAGGAATTCCACGTTGGGTCCCAGTGGCGCAGGAATCAGGCGAAGATGGTTCAGTCTTTCCAGAAGATGTCCCGTCCCAGTGCAAGCCTGGTCACTCGAGGGGAGTACATACGCCAACCGCCGATTAAATCACGAATCCTACTTCGATGCCCCTCGAAACGATCCCAATAGTGAAGAGATAGTTTAGTGGCCTCCTCAGCCCAATCGTCACGTGGGTCTTCTCGCAGATCCGTATCCAATGCATTGAGTATATCGCCGAATATCTCTTCATGAGCTTCCCTTAGAATTCTTATGGCGAAGGGGTGGATTCCGTCCTTCATAAATCCGAGCAGAATCGCAATTCGAGACGGATCGAGGTCGCCATACAGTCGCTGAATGAGCGCCTCACGCGCATCGAAATACTTGATATCTGCAGCCAGCAGCCCCCTCGTCGTTCCTGGCGGATCCGTCTCACAGGCGCGATGGATAGCCTCCAGATAGAATGCACCGCCCGAGCGCGATGCCATGGTCAATGCGCATTCTATGAACCGGGAGTGGCGTGCTAATCCCCAAAGCACGCCAGACCGGACTACGGTATCGGATTCTGACGTCATGTGAGCGATGATCTTTTCAAGATAATCACCAGTGGGATCATTCAACATCACAAAGAGGGCCTCTCTACGAAGAAATGGATCTTCATCGTCGAGAAGTTCAGTCGGCAAGCTCGTATCCGCCAGAAACTGGGTACCCAAAGCATTGATAGCTGACTCTCTGACGGCTCGATTTTCAGAGCAATCGGCGGCTATCTCAGACAGACGGATGGGGATATCCTGCACAGAATCGTCCTGCATCAGATCTATCTTCAACCAGAACCTATGAAAACCTAGTACATGAATAGCGCCAAGCCTTGCCGAGACAGGCATAGCGGTATTCTGGGCCGTCCGCACAATGAGCATGATATCCGATGTATCGAATGTCCTGGTTCGCAGCGTACGCAATGCCAGCCCCTGGGCGGAACGATCTGGCTCGTCCTCATGGATATATCGCATCATCTGGTCGAGTTGCACCGAGATATTCGTCATCAGCTGCTATTCCCCTACCACACGGTTTTTGCCTGATCTCTTGGCAAGATACATACGATCCTCCGCGCTTCGCAGCATATCGGCATCATCTTCGCAGCCCTCCGCTGGAGATTTCGCTATTCCAAAACTCATTGTGACTGGTCCTTGCTGTCCTGCAAATGACAGACCCCCCAGTCCACGGCGTAGTTTCTCTGCTATCTCTGTGGCCTCACTGCCACTGGTGTGTGGCGCAATCACCGCGAATTCTTCACCACCATATCGGGAAACTACGTCGGATTGCCGGGCTACCGCCCTGAAAACGTCCGCGATTTCTGCCAGAAGTCGGTCACCATAGCTATGGCCATAGACGTCATTCAGAGACTTGAACTCATCAATATCACCGATAATCAATGAAAGAGGGTCGTGCTGGGCGGCTGCTTCGGCGTGGATTCTCTTGAGGGCGTTCCGGAAGAAACCATGGTTGTAGAGCCCAGTGAGCCCATCCTTGTACAACATATTCCTTACCAGCATGGTATTCTTAACGCGCAGGCGAATAATCTGCAGTTTATCAGAATTCATATCCCCTTTGTAGATATAGTCATCGGCACCCTCTTCAAGCCCTTCACGTTCGTGCGTAGGATCGACGGTAAGGTATATGTAGGGCGGCATATTTTCACCCTCCCGTTGCTTCATCTGGGCAATAACGTCTCTTCCGTTATAATCGGGCATGATGATATCCATGAGCACCAAATCGGGCCTGCTCACAGAGATAGCCTTGAGACCATCCTCGCCGTTCTCAACCGTAGTTACCTCAAATCCGTCACGAGAGAGTACCTTCTTCAGGACAATCCGGGCGTTCTGCTCGTCGTCAACCACAAGGATCCGTCCAGCATCCATCAGAAAATCTCCATCCCGGAGAATGAACCGGGCAAGACGGTCACGGCGCCTGGATTCACGAAGACCGGCAAGGCCACTCGAAAAACGGATCCGACGCCAATCTGGCTCTCAATACTAATTCTACCGCCGTGGGCCCGAATGATCAAATCAGAGATCATCAATCCGAGTCCCAGACCATCGCTTCGCGAGCCACGATACTCTTTAAATACCATATCTATTTCCGAGGCACTCATGCCAGGCCCCGAATCCGCGACCTGAATGTAGATGTGCTGATCGGAGTCATCCGACAATCCCACAGGTTCTCTACCGACGGTCAGCACTATGTCGCCGTTGGCAGGAGTGAATTTTACCGCATTCTTGACCAGATTGTTCAAGACTTGGACGAGACGTGTCGAATCGCCCACTACTTCAGGTATACCGTCATAGTCCACATCATCCGGCTTGACCAGCGTGATGCCCTTTCGTTGACAGAGGGGCTCACATTGCATGGAGCACAGGGCTAACAGGTAATCCAGTGACACGTCCGATTCAACCGTGAATCGCATCTGACCACGTTGAAGTTTGACATAGTCGAAAATATCGCCAATGACTCTGTTTAGGAGTGTTTGCCCGCGCTGATTCATGAAGACATCTTCCTTCAGGGCGAGCAGATCCTGTTCCATATCGGGCACCTTACCAGACACGAGTATCCGATCCACCATATCCAAGGTATCCTGCAGGAAACTCTGGAGTCCGAGAGCCGGATTCTGTAGTTCGTGGGCGATGATGCTGAATAGCTGCTTCCGACTATCTTCGTAGCGCTCCCGAGCGCGCTGAAGCTCCCTGGCCTCAGTCACGTCCGCGATGGATACGTTGCGACCTACGAGCTTTCCGTTGGATACGAAATCCGAAATATGGCACTCCAAATAGCGATCGCCGATTTTGATATCACGAACGCCGGTTTCAGCCATGGGATCAAACGTTAAACGATCCCGCAGTTCTTGATGCGAGGCGCCACGGCTAACCATCAAGGTCCGTTCCACAAAGGCACTGGTCGCCAACACGGTGCCACCCAGATCCACGATTAATATCTCACCGACATTGCTTAGGATGGTGCCCATCAAGTCACGACTAAAGGCTAATTCGTCGCGAAGACGGAGGACTTCGGACTGCTGTCCCAGTGATTCACGAAGCGTGTTTCTGTCTGATCGGTATGCCTTGAGAATGGTGGCGAGTTGACCGGCACGGACTTCGTCTAAGCGTGCGAGAGCAAAGGACCATTCACCACGAGTTTCGAGGCTCTCAACGACATCGGGTTCTAAGCTTTTGAGTAATTCATGCGCTTCGTCTGATGGCATACGCATCCGAAGGGCCAGGTGGGAGAGAGGATGGTAGGCTATCCGGTTTGCCGATAGCACATCCAGGGCGTGAAGCACGTTTTCTGAAAAGATGCCAAGGTCGGTCAGCGCCTTTTGCACATCCGCCTGGGTGGCTGGTGCACGACTTTTTTCATCGGAGGAAATGTTCATTTTATGACAGCGCGGCCGTAGTGATAGGGGAGGACCTGGGAGTTCCGATGGGGCGACCACCCAATCCTGGCTTTGCCTATATTCGCACCATTGCCGGCGTCAGTCTCATCACCGTCATAGACGATGATATTCAGTCCCATCACGGTGCCTGGCGCTGGCGACTGACCACCGGGCACGTCTTCCCAGGCTATGGCCGCCTCTATGGTGTATCCCACATCGGTAAGAGTCGATGCTACTCGCATTCCGGGGGCAGTCTGCTCAATCATTCCCGGCCTGGCGTCCGCATCTCTCATAGCCCGAGCGCCGGGTCCTGATGTGGTTCCTGGAAAGATACCCGCCTTGAAGACCGAAAGCGTACTCTCCGCTCCCTGTCCAGAGGGGTCGATACATATTTCGACCGCATCCGACCTCCACGGCGCCTTCACATCGTCTGGCGGGATATTCATCACAACCCTGTCATCTGAGACTTCCACCGCAAAATAGAGGTACGCCGAATCATATTGTACCTGCGCAAGCGCACTGCAATCTTTGTCCCCTCCAGGAAGTTGACCGGACCAAATGTTCCGCGACGGAATCAGGATCCTTTCGGAGCCATTCCACTCATCCAGTCTTCCATCCACGGACACAGGGTTACTGACTCGCTTCACGGTAGTTCGAGGGACCGTAAGAATCTCTCCTTGATCGACGATTACATCGCCTTCTATCTTGGTTGACGCCGCAATTTCAAACCGACCGCTGCCTGCTGCGCTTGGCACGGATACCAGATATGGCATCATCGCTGTGCTGCGAGCCGGTATAGTGTAGGGCTTGCTTACCGGGCCCTGATCCCATGAATCTGGCAAACTGAGTGTCAAATCACCATTGAGCAACGCGTTGCTGTGGTTACGAATCTCTACGAGGACGGTATCCACTTGATCGACTGCCATGGTGATAACCGCTGGCAGCAATCCAGCCGCCCAAGCTACATCGTGTTCCGCTGCCCATGTTCGAAACTCCGATATATCGCGCCGGGGTAGTATTTGGATGGCGGCGAGGGCTTGCGGCTTTCTGGGTGCCATTGATATCCCTCGCTGGACAGGCAGCTTCACGCCATCCAACAGACCGACACTGGGCCCTGTCACAGCAACAG
>JABIQT010000488.1 GCA_018667995.1 Candidatus Latescibacterota bacterium | reverse complement strand
GGTCATAACGTCACGTGCACAGAGGTTGTCCCGGACCAATCCCATGACCAATTCTCCACAACGGCGTGCTACATCAGCCTTCTTGGGATCATTAGCCGGAACGCTAGCCGAACCCATTGGAGAAATGCCCAGCATTTCGAATGCAATGGCCATAGTGTTGGCTGTGAACTGCCCACCACAGGCTCCCGCTCCCGGGCAAGCTCGGTTTTCCATGAGGCAGAAATCTTCCTCAGACATTTTGCCAGCTGCGTGCATTCCAACGGCTTCAAAGACGTCTTGTATCGTGACGTCATGTTCATGGTAGTCTCCGGGATCGATGGAACCGCCGTACAACATTAACGAGGGGATATTTGCTCGCGCCAGGGCCATAACGGTCCCCGGAATAGTCTTGTCACAGCCGGACAAAGCCACGAGTCCGTCGAACATATTGCCGATGGTGACTAACTCGATTGAGTCTGCTATGACTTCTCTACTTACGAGGGATGCCTTCATCCCTTCGCTTCCCATTGTGATGCCGTCCGAGATGGATACCGTGTTGAATTCCATAGGGGTCCCACCAGCAGCCCGTATGCCTTCCTTAACGTGCTCTGCCAATTCCCGCAGATGATACGTACAAGGACCAATTTCTATCCAGGTATTGGCGACTCCGATAATCGGTTTCGCAAGATCTTCGTCGGTGAATCCCACTGCCTTCAGCATGGCTCGGGCGGGGGCTCGATTCGGACCGGTGGTTATTCCGTGGCTGTGTCTTTTGCCTTCCTGTGACATTTTTGTGTTCTCCAGATTCGGGTCTATCGTAAGGTAAACAGATATTCGGTCAGTTGGTCAACTTGCTGGGGCGTCAGATGGGCAAATGTGGGCATACGTCCCATGAAGTGGTCAAATCGAGGATTCTTGAAATGGGCACGAAGCCAGATGCGTATGCGCGCCTCGCCAGCCGGCGCGGCCAAAATCTCCGCATAGTCGTCGGTGAACAGCTGATACACATCTGACCGGCTTTCCTCTAGCATATTAAGGTGGCGTTGATACTCCGCATCGCTTAAACGCCCCTCCAGTCTGGTGATCAGTCCTGCCAGATCGGGACCTCGGGATACCCCGCCACCTATGGCATGGCACGACGAACACCCTTGGACGCGAAAGAGACGCTTCCCATGATCCGCCGGGGTTTGAGGAATGGCGGTATCCTCGGAACCGCCTAGCGCGAGAAGAAGGACGGCCGCACATACCGAAACCATTCCAAAGATCGTTACCACGGTATTACTTTTCATAGGTATCCATTAATTACAGAAGCTCAGTATTCCAACAGGTTAACAACGAGACATCCGATCGAAATATCAATCAGCTCTATTGGTGCCGTATCTTCACTATCCCTTTGCTTCTACGCCTGACATACGCTCCAGGGCTTTGACGAGTGCTTGTGTACCTTCGTCTCCTTCACCCGCTGCCTCAATGGTATTGAATAGCTGGTGGGCGATGCTTACACCGGGTAATCCGATGCCCAATTCGTTTGCTGCCCCGAGGACGAGTCGCAGGTCCTTTTGCTGGAGTTTGACCATGAAGCCGGGATCGAAATCACGCTTTATGATTCTGGGAGCGAGATTTGAAAGCTGCCAGGAGCCGGCCGCGCCACCACTAATGGCCGCGAGCATCTTCTCGAGATCAAGACCGGCTTTGGCGCCCAGTATCAGGGCTTCAGCCATGGCCAGGTTTGCAACACTGACGGCCACCTGATTGCAGAGCTTTGTCATCTGTCCGGCGCCAATGCTTCCGATAAGATTGATGTTCTTACCCATGGCCTCGAAAACGGGTAAACACCGATCGAATACCTCTTGCTTGCCACCAACCATTATCGAAAGGGTACCGGCTATTGCTCCCGTGTCTCCGCCACTGACCGGCGCGTCAAGCATGTCGACACCTTTAGCCTCCAGAGCCGCCGACATATCGCGCGTTGTCGAAGGAGAGATGGTGCTCATGTCAATGACGACGGAGCCTGCGGAGGCGCCCTCTATCACGCCACCATCACCAAGTAAGACGCGCTCCACATCCGGCGTGTCGGTCACAATTGTGACGATCACATCGGACTGGGAAGCAACTTCTTTCGGTGTGCCTGCCCAAGTAGCGCCCTCTGCTACCAATTCGTCTGCTTTGGATGCTGTCCGGGTATTGATAGTACACGAGAAGCCAGCCTTCATCAGGTTCCGACACATGGGTTTTCCCATGATGCCGAGACCTATAAATCCAATTCTGGTTGCCATGATTTTCCTTTCTTAGTGCGGTACATTCACATCAACTGTGAGGTTGGTTTGGTCTATTGAAGGGTTGTTCCGCATATCATACAAAAATGGCCCGTAAGGCACTCAGAATTGAATGCCTGATACGGGCCATTATAATAATACAAAAACCGTCTATGGCAAGGTTTTCCTCTAGGGTCAAGAAGGCCACGCGAGAGACGCTATAACCAGAGGGTCAGCCCCCAGCCGCCGTGATTCCACAGAATGCCTGATAGTCGATCAGCTCGTGTATCGTTGGGTTCTCACCACAAAGTGGGCATGATGGATCCTTGGGTACGTTGAATGTCTGAAAGGTCATATCCAACGCATCGTACATCAACACTCGGCCAACAAGGGTATCACCAACGCCGAGGATCAGCTTTAGTGTTTCCGTGGCTTGGATCAGGCCAATGGTGCCTGGCAGCACCCCAAGCACCCCTGCCTCGTCGCAACTTGGCACAGCGCCCGGTGGTGGTGGCTCGGCATAGAGGCATCGATAGCACGGCCCCTCACCAGGATGGAAGACCGTAGCGTATCCGTCAAACTGGTAGATACTTCCGTGTACATTTGGTTTGCCAGCCATGACGCAAGCATCGTTGACAAGATACCTTGTCTCGAAGTTGTCACAACCATCAACCACGATGTCGTAATCCTTGATGATATCCATGATGTTGTCGGAAACTAACCGTTCCTCGTGCTGAACGACTTTAACACCCGGATTCAAATCGTTAATCGTCTCTGTGGCTGAGACCACTTTGGGCCGTCCTACATCACTGGTACCATGGATAATCTGCCGCTGCAGGTTCGTGACATCGACCGTGTCGAAGTCGACCAGTCCGAGCGTTCCTACACCTGCCGCTGCCAGATAGAAAGCTGATGGTGAGCCAAGGCCCCCTGTGCCTACGAGGAGAACTTTGGATTCTATAATCTTAACCTGTCCACGTTCGCCAATCTCCGGAACAATCAGGTGTCTGGAGTAGCGCTCCCGCTCTTCCGTGTTTAGCGTCCTCTCTTGTGCGACTTCAAATCCGGCATCGCGCCATCCATTGAACCCTTCCGCCATGGAAATGACGTCTGTATAACCCATGGCTTCAAGTGATTTTGCCGCCAACGCCGACCGGTTACCGCCAGCACAGTAGAGCACAATCTCTTTGTCGCGGTCCGGCTCAAGCGCTTCGATACGAAGTTCAAGAAATCCGCGCGGTATGTGCGTGGCCTCGCCTATAAAACCCTGCGCATATTCGTCCTGTTCACGCGTATCTACTAGAACAAAATCATCACCGTTCGCGAGTTTGTTCTTTAGTTCGCCCATTGAGATCTCTTTGATCTCACTTCTCGTCTTGGCAAGCAACTCCTGCGATGTCAATCGTGCCATTTCAGTACTCCTTGTTTTTCCCGCTCTGCCACATACGATCTGCCTGCCTACGAGCTCAGGTTATGTTGCACTATCCGCCAATGGACGACATGGTGCGCTCTGGCTGTATGAAGTCTGGATCATTGATCTGGTGTCCGGCTTCCTTCTTGCTTACGGCGTCTATGATGGTGTGTGATATCTCTTCGTCTGACGCAGTCCCACGCAATAAGGCTTTAATGTCTATCTCATTCAATGAAAAGAGGCACGTCCGCAACTTGCCCTCGGCCGTAATCCTTATTCTGTTGCAGTTGGCACAGAACGGTTCACTCACGGATGCAATCAAACCGATTTCACCTTTGCCATCCTTGAATCTGAAGAGGTCGGCCGGCTCTCTCTGCTCCGGTCTCCTGACAGGCTCGAGAGGCCATATCGCGGAGATCTTGTCGACGATCTCGGCACCCGTCAACACCTGATCACGGGTCCAGGTCCTATCGGCGTCAAGCGGCATGAACTCGATGAATCTGATTTGGTAATTCCTGGTTCGGGCGAGGGCCGCGAAATCAACGAGTTCTTCTTCGGTAAAATCACGTATGGCGACGGCATTGATCTTTATGGGCAGGGAAAAGTACTTCTCGGCTTCCTCCAATCCCTCCAGAACCTTTTCAAGAGCGTCGCGCCGCGTCATATCCTTAAACTTCTGGCGGTCCAGCGTATCGATACTGACGTTGACTCTGGGTAGTCCGGCTTCATGAAGATCCCGTGCCATTTTCTTAAGCAGAAATCCGTTGGTCGTCATTGCCATGTCATCGATGCCTGGCACATCCGCCAGCATCTTGACCAAGACCGGTAGATCCTTGCGCAACGTAGGTTCACCGCCCGTCAGCCGTAATTTATTGATGCCGAGACGGGCTGCTATTGTGGCGAATCTGGTAATCTCCTCGAACGTCAAGATCTCGTCACGCGGCATAAAAATCATACCTTCTTCCGGCATACAATACGTACATCGGAAGTTGCACTGATCTGTGACTGAAATTCGAAGATTATTGATCGCTCTGCCGAAACCATCTATGAGCTGTTGTGCCATAAGAAACCTTATACATGACTAAGTTAGTAGACTTAATTATATATGCAAGCGAAAAGACGCATCTTCCACTCGTGTTCACGCACTACCGCGGTAACTTCTTGAAGGTTCATGGGCCGGTGCACGACAAGACTGGTAGACAATCACTTGATCTGTGTTAGCAGAGATTAATGTGATAAATCAACGGAAATATACGCCCGGCTCGGAGCCCTGTCAATGTTCCGGATGGCGCAGGGCTGCGAGTTGTCGCATGGCTGAGTGCTGTCCCATTTCATTCGGAGCTTCCGCAAACGGATTACCGTCCGTTTCCCATCCATCCGGAAGAACATATCCGCTGGCCGCATGGGGATATGCGAAACCCTCGTAATCTCCCCGCAACATTTTGCGTGTACGGATTGAAACTTTACGCTGAACGGAGGGGCCAGCGATGGACCAATGGTCATGAAGCGGGGGCAGCGTGATGTAACACAGCTGCACCGCAAGATACCTGCGCCAACTGTGAGAATAGTTAGGCCCGGGCGTGTGGTAACAACAGGGATTAAGTGTGAGGATATCTCCTGCCTTTGCGCAGATCTGCTGCGCTGAGCCACCGGTGAACGTACGGTGTGCCCCGTGTTTTGGCAGGGACAGGTCCGTTGCTCGATGACTTCCAGGGACAACCCATGTGGCGCCATTCTCGGGGGTCACATCATCAAGACAGACAAAGTGCCAAAGGTAGAAAGGACGCGGCGATCCATGGAACGGAATACTGAAATCCTGGTGGAGGCCAATCCCCTCCTCAAGCTTCAAGGCTCCCGGGGGACTGCCGCCGGTACTCGGAGCTCTGGCAAGCATATTATAGCCCCAGAGTCGATACTCCCGCATCAGTTCCGCTGTTAGACCGTGTATTGTTTCATGTTCAAGGAGATCCAGGCAGGCGTCGCCCCAACAGTACATGCACTGTGTCGAGGGATAGTTGAATATCGGATAGTTGCGCCCTTGCTCACGGGCTTTTCCGATCGCTGCAAGCGCTTGATCGACAGCCTCGCGGAGCGCCGTAATATCAGACTCGCCAATCTGATTTTGGAGAAGAGTGTAGCCTGATGACATTACTGAATAAGCATGATCCTCGATGTTCAATGGCATAGTCTGGAGACTCCGTGTGGGTTCCTGGTCCTTTGTGGGGGTTAGAAAGGGTTGCGTAGTATAAACTCAATTGTGTATGTTTGCAACGTCACTTACCTGATCAATCCCTTACACGCGATTCCTATATATGAGCGAAAATACCAAGCCCGTCATACTGATAGCCGATGACGAAGTGGAGATCCGCAATGCCCTTGCCCGGATTGTTACGCGACAGGGCTTTCTGCCAGAACTGGCAGCCGACGGACGAGAAGCTCTGGACGTAATTCAGTCAAGGAATGTGGATGTTCTCCTTGCTGATCTGCGGATGCCCAAGATGGACGGGTTGGAACTTCTCAAGGCGTCCAAGACCGTGAATCCCGACATAGAAGTTGTTATCATAACGGGGCACGGTACTGTAGAGGAGGCCGTCGAAGCTATTAAAGATGGGGCCTATGACTTCATATCCAAGCCACCGCGAAAAGCCACAATAGAGCGTGTCGTTGAGCGCGCGGTCGAGAAGCGCATGC
>JABIQT010000070.1 GCA_018667995.1 Candidatus Latescibacterota bacterium | reverse complement strand
TGCCTACCTGAGCGTACCATACAGGTTCTTTACCAACGGAATCACGCTCACAGATATTGAAGACGAGACACTAATAGATCTCAATTCCTTCGTCGACGATGGCCTGTATATGGAATACGTCGCTCTGGGCGTGCTTCGACAGGATGTGGTCTCCACGGCTACCACGATGCGGGACATCATGGAAGAACCGATAGTGGAGGGAGGAAGGCACGACGGCGAGGGTCTCTTTCAAGCCATGGAATCTTCCAGCGTGTCGGATATACGTTCCTTCCTGAGAGTACGCGACGGAATACGCCGCTACCTACATGGGCCACACATGGCGCTTCTCGGAGATCTACGCAACATGGTTGGTTGCTGGAATGGCGTCATCTGATCAACCACAAGACTACGTCGGGGATCCAAGCATTGGCTTCTCACTAACCGACGACTCGGTAACCGGTTATCCAAAGGTACAGAGGGTCAGCGAGGCATTCTACGGAAAATTCGATAACATCATCATGCCGGGCACCCGCATCATCGAAATCAATGGTGAATCCATGTACAGGAAAAGCGCGGAACAGGCCGGTCAATTGCTCTCGGGAGAACTATACGAGAAAATCAGCTTGAAGACACACGACATCGAAAATGCCGTCACGGAGAATGACCTTCCATTCCTGCTACTGACTTCAGAACCGGCCTGGTTGACAGAGGAGCCCGAAGATCATACGCCCCGCCTCTTTCCCGTGCGCGATGAAGAGAGCAAAAAATGGGGTTATATCGATGCTCTTGGTTCTGTAATCATCGAACCACAGTATGAGGACGTAAAAAGCAGTACTTACACCTCAACCGCCTTTTCCTCTGGACTGGAAGCTGTCAAATCAGGATACACATGGGGTTTCATCAATCTACAGGGAGAGATGATACTGGGCCCCAAGTGGGTCAATGTAACCCCCTTTCGTGGAGGTTTTGCGGGCATTCTGCACTCGGGGGATATACGCTATGGTTTCGCGGGCGGTGGACGTATCGGATACATAGATGTGATCGGCAATGAGATCATTGCACCCATTTATGAGCAGGCGTCGTTCACCAGCGGCTTCTCTGAAGGAATGAGTGCTGTCAGACAGGACAAGAAATCAGGCTTCATTGACGATACGGGCAGCCTGGTTATCCCCTTCCAATACGCCTGGGTGGAGAGCTTTTCGGACGGCCTCGCCAAAGTATTGACCGACATTAAAGGCAAAGCCGGCTATATCGATAAGGGAGGCAACTGGGTTGTGGAGCCAAAATTCGCCGCCGCTTACGCCTTTCATGACGGACAGGCTGTCGTCGCTGAAGAGAAAGACGGTCCCTACCAGGCCATCGGCCAGGACGGTGAGACACGCTTTTTCTTCGAGATCTCACCTATAACGAGTCTATTTACAGAAAAAAGGGTAATAGAAGGGCGTTTTCTCGGTATCTCACCCGAAGGCAAATTTGGATTCATGGATGAACAGGGCAAGGTGGTAATCCCGGCCCGTTATGTGGACTCTGACGACTACTTCAGCGAAGGCCTGGTTGGCGTAACGGAAACGGGCGTGGGCGAGGGGAACAGCCTGGTGAAGAAGCAGGGAGGCTGGTTCTTTATTGATTCCATGGGAAACACCATCATTGAGGGCCCCTTTGAGGAGGTCAACCGTTTTACCGAGGGGCTTTGCTGGGTCAAACAATATGGCCAGTGGGGTGCCATCGACACCGAAGGAGACTGGGTCATTCAACCCGACATTGACAGCAGACCTGGTGTCTTCAAGAACGGCATAGCCCGTATCAATCTGCTGCGGGACGAAGGTGGCTTTCTGAAGGAGCAATACGTAATGTACTACTCAAAGAGCGGCTATGCCGCCTGGCGTCCTTTCTATTAGGGAAACGCAGCCGACAACAGTAGCAGTTCTCGGCAGATTAATACTCGGTTGGTTCAGCTGCAGTGCAACCGGTAGGGACGTTCCTCTGAGTTTTCCCCTCGTAAAGAAGGTGCTACTGTGAGGCCACCCGGTTCCGACTATCGGCAAGGATGAATTCACGGAGTTCTTATCTATGTACATACCCAGGAAATTTCGTATAACCGACAGCGACACCATCGAGTCGTTCATGGCAACATATCCCTTTGCCACCTTGATCTCCATTGTAGACGGAATGCCCCTTATCACCCATCTGCCCATCAACCAGCTGGGAGACGGTAGACTGTATGGCCATCTTGCAAAGGCCAATCCCCACACGGCCGTCCAAGACCATAGCTCCGTTACCGCAATCTTC
>JABIQT010000701.1 GCA_018667995.1 Candidatus Latescibacterota bacterium | reverse complement strand
GACCCCGAGTTTCCGGGATACCAATCCCATGGCCGCAGCAAAGTGCTCTCCGGGCGAACAGCAGACCAGCCCACCTCCACCCGTCACGAACGCCATCAGCATTTCCTGGATGGGTGGCGAAGGTTCTGCCGGTCCGAGGATGACAAGCGCTCGTTCGTCCAGCATGTCCAATGAGAGATCTTCTACCCACCCGGTCTCTATATCGTTGATACCTTCCGCCCGCAGCAGTTCAGCGAGCGCATCGGGATGTGAGAACCAACGGTCCAGTCGTTCTGAGAGCACAAGTATACTTGGTGTTGATTCTGGCATCGGTCAATCCTGATCGAGAGGGTTTTGGCATGGTCGCCTGATGGCAACCTGAGCTTCGAGTCAATCACGTCCGGGCGCACGTACGCTGTCATGAAAATCGTGCATATTGGGAACAGAATCAGAACTGCGGTATAGGCGTGGGCTGGCCGGATTGAATGGACTCATAGGCGCAGATAGCGGGTGCGATAGATCGTGCGGCTTCACGCGCATTGATGGCGGCAGGACGTCCTTCGCGAATCGCACCAATCAAGTCTTCCACCATGTGGATTTCTGACGAGCCGTGCCCACCATGTCCGTGGCCAGGTCGGGTAGCGTAGGGGACCGCCAGGCGCTCCATTTTGTCCATGTGAGGGATTCTTTCAGTAAAGAATACGCCTTCGTCCGATGTCCGTGATGTCTCGAAGGTGCCTTTGTCTCCAAAAAGGTTGAAATAAAGGCTGTACGGCCTAACCATCACGTAGGATGTCTCTACTTTGCTGATCAGCCCGGAAGCGCTCTTCAGAATGGCAACGGTATTCGCCGGTTCGTTGTGACCATCCACATAGGGTACGTTGCCGTAGGCAAATACCTCCTTCCAGTTTGTTTCTCCCGTTAGCCAGCGTAGCGTGTCGAACGCATGAGGGCCGCCGCCAAGAAATGTGGTTTGGGGACGGGCAGGATCAAAGCGCCAGTGTGGCTCTCCCGTACCAGGCTCGGATTCGCGCCATCCCTCTCTTCTCAGGTTATGCAGATAGCCAGCTTCGCTGTGAAAAATATCCCCCCAGTACCCGTCAATAGCCATCTGTTTGGCGGCTTCGAGATAGGAAAACCATCTCACCTCGTTTCCCATGGCGTATACAAGCGACTGGGACTCCTCTAGAGCAATCAGCTGCTCCAATTCGGCTATCTCGTAGGCCGCTGGAATCTCACTCAGGACGTGCTTTCCGGCTTTCATGGCCTGTATGGCCTGGCCCGCATGTTCATGGTCCGGCGTTCCGATCACCACCAAATCAATGGCACCGTCATTCAGCATGTCATCATAAGAAGAATATACCCGGCCGATGCCCTGCATTTCCGCCGCGGACGTCGCTCGGTCCTCCCGGATATCGTGAATCCCCGCCAGTACCAGATCTTCAGGAAATGCATCGCGGCACCGCGCCATAAACAGCGCACGTCCGGCACCCAGGATCCCTACCTTTATTTTATCAGCCAAGAATAACTCCAAGTACCCCCGGGGTGGGACGCCAGTCCCTCAATTCCCCATGGTATACGCTACTAGTGGGTCTCATGATAGTGTTGCGCAATGAGATCGGCACCGAAATCATTGCCCGGGTTTCGCCAGACCGAGTGTATGTGATTCGCATCGTTCTGGGTATTGTCGTATTCCACAAGAAAACGGTCACTCTGCAATCGGTAATAGTGGCCCTCGCGCTTCTCTATTCCACCCGCCCAGGCAAGGTAAATGCCGTCAAGACCAGTGTGCCCCAGTCGATCAGATTCAATCTGCGCGATTACATCGGGCATCCGATTGATATATTCGTTCACCAGGGCGTTCAGGATCTCCCGCTGCGGCGGCGCCATCAGAGCGGCGTCCAAACCCTTTGGACTCTTGGTATATCGAACAGACTCATAGACCTCCGGATTCATCACCTCTAGCTGATCCTGTGCCTGCAAGACTTCCTCAACTCGTACAGCATTCATAGTCACCATGTCTGGCGGCGCGACTGAGGCGAGTACGGCGTCATGTCGCTGCTCATCTGAAAGGCTATGGATCAGATCCCGGGCAATATCTTCTACATTGCCGATGGGGCGTAGCGCGCCCACACCGTTCAATGCCGCATCCGCAGGATTGGCACCGAAGAAGGTCGGCGTCGGGGATACGATCTGACCGTCTACTATGGTATAGTTTAGAGAAACGTGGTGACCTTCAAACTTCCAGCCCCAAGGTTCCGGTGTTCCAGGCGTCCCGAAGATACTCACATAGTAGTTGCCTGGATTCCTGATCCAACTGCCCTTTTTCCATCCTTCATACATATCCAGCGTGGTTTCCAGTCCGATTATGGATGAAACGGCTACGTATCCGCTCCGGCTTACCCCCGTGGCAACTAGTTGATGAGCCAGGCGCCTTTGCTCGAACTCCATCTCCTCCAGAGGTAGACCTTCCCGTGGAATAGGCGTATAGTGCCAGAAGGTCCTCCGCTCGCCATCACCAAACGAACCAGTTGCTTTGGCCTTCTGATCGGGAGCCAGAGACGAGAGGAAGCGATCAGCGGCCTCCCCCATGCGCTCAACCAGAACTCTGATTGACGGACCGGAAAGAATGTCGGATTCGTGCGCAGCCATGGCTTACTCCCCTCGAGTCTGCGACCCGGGCATTGGATGGAATTCGTTATGGTTTGACATATTTCAGAGCAGGTATTTATTGAAGGTCACTACATTCAGATATGATATGTTTGCACCCCCCAAATGGCAAAAGTTATTTAGAACACTTCCTTCTCAATTTGTTGAAATATAAAGTAGCTATCAACTTACTCTGAAAGGGCTTTCATGACGCACTCTATAGGTCTCATTGGCTGTGGCGGAATCAGTTCTGTCTGGGTCGATGCCGTATCCCAGACCCCGGACTGTGAGATCACCAAAACCTTTGATGTCGACGCGGCGGCGGCGGTCAGGAAAGCGGAGGAGATCGGCGCCAAGTCGGTGTCTGACCTGGACGAACTACTCGCCTCACCAGACATAGATATGGTGGTCATCGGCACGCCGACTTTTACGCATGCCGATCTGGTTGTGAAATCCGCCGAAGCGGGCAAGCACGTCATGTGTGAGAAGCCTATGTCATTGAGCCTTGGCGAGTGCCAGCGGATGATAGAGGCCTGTGATTCTGGTGGCGTCAAAATGGCTATCGGACACAGCCTGCGATTCTGGGGAGCCTTCCATAAGACCAGGCAGTTGATTTCGGAAGGATTGATCGGAACGCCCGTCTTCGGGCAAATTCATCGTATGGGGTCCGCCAAAATCGCGGAGTCGATTCCTGTCGATGGCGAGGGAAGCGACCGGCACTGGAGATTTGACACCAGATATTCCGGGGGCAACATCCCGGAAGGATTCATCCACGAGTTGGATTTCTCACGTGCTATCTTCGGTGAGGTGCAATCGGTATATTGCGAGTCAACCGGGAATCAGACCTACGGTGACAAACTCAGCCCTGTAGTGGTTCAGGCTTTTGTAGACTACCAGGACGGGAAGACAGCCACTGTGAGAATGGGAGGCACGGTGGGATACAACTGGCGGGGCGCTACGATCTGTGGCACTGCTGGAACGCTTTCATTCGATAATTGGGGTGGGCCAGTCTACCATCATCATCCGGATAAGGAGTCCATAGAAGCGATCGAGTGCCTGGACACGCTGGCCTACAAGCTGGAACTGAACGACCTGATCCAAGCGATCGCTTCAGATGGCGAGCCAGAAAATAGCGGATTAAACGGCAAGAAGGACCTCGGCCTCTGCCTCGCCATGTACCGATCCATGGAGCTTGGAAAACGCATGGACTTCACGAATGGCATTCCCGATGAAGTCGCAGTGGACTGGCAATACCTTGGAAAGAACAGCATTAGATGAGTATGGCTGAGGGAATTAAGCGCATCGGAAAGGGACCGCATTCTGAATTGAGGCAGATTCAGGCATCAGCTACTATTCGGACTTTGCCGGTCATGACTCAATCCTTCGCCAGTTTTAGAATCAGCCTATCTTTTCCAGCACAAACTCATACCCCAGATACTGATTCTTCACATCGGAGAATTTGTACAGGTCGGGTATGGGAAATTGAACGATTCGCCAACCGTCGGCCACGGCATCGATCACAGTATCATAGGGCGCATCATCGGACGGCAGGGTCGGTTCGTCCGCTTCCGATGGATCGTAAAAGGCCCAACCGGCAATCTGAGACCGCATGTTTGTAGATTTTGAATACAGATACAGGATGCTCTGCAGGGATTTACTCTGGATCTGCTCCAGCCGATCCAGATCGACCTCTTCCAATTGGCCATCAGCCAACTTTATACGGCTCTCCGCTAACCACTTCTTGATTTCATTCTGCATAGATTAGCTCCTCAATCCAGAAGGACCTTCTTAGCGTTCTTCCAGGCAATGGCCTCTCGCACTGTTTTCGGTACATCAAGAACATCCAGTTTCAATAGCGCTGGGCCAGGCATCTTGAACGGCATTCCGGTACCAAATGACAAATGTACGTGGCCAGCCGTCTCTATAAATCCCTGAATATTCCGCTGCAGGACGGCGGTCATGCGGGAGATCTCGACCACGTAGCTAGCATTTGGCGGCATCTTGGTGCCATCAAGGCCCAGGGCGTCCAGTATCATCCATTTAACCAGGGGGCGTGCAGCCAGTGCATCCTCAAAGTCCGAAGCGGCCAGATCAGACGCCCAATCCATTGGATGTCGCTGCCGCCGGTCCACGACCCGCATGGGAACTTGTATTGGCCAATTCAGCTCATAGGCGGCGTCAATCAACTCTAAGCCTGCCGTATCGGTCAAACTGTAACCATGATACTGTGGAAAGAGTCTCAGTCCCTTCAGCTCCATCTCTTCTGCACTACGACGGAGATCTTCCTCCCAGTCGGCATCCAGCGGGTTGATCACGGCGAATGGGACGATTCGATCCCGATAGCGCTTGGCCTGAGCAGCGACCTCCTCATTAGCTGGGAGCAGGTTTTTGTAGAATATGCCATGAATAGAAGCGGTGATGGCCAGATCAATGCCGTTCTTGTCCATTTGCTTTAACAGGCCCTGCGCCGTGTTATCTCTCAGTTGCCTGAAAGGCCAGTGCCCGATATACGTGTTAATGTCTATCAACACGAAGCACGCCTCCTATCGAGAATACCGCGGAAGTTCCGCCAGAATATCTGCTCCTTCTGGCGTTTAGAAAGGGACGCCCCCGTTATCTTTGCGACACCTCCCTCCATGGTCATGT
>JABIQT010000071.1 GCA_018667995.1 Candidatus Latescibacterota bacterium | reverse complement strand
TGGTGAAATAGAGTAGGCATATAGAACCCTCTCTGCCAATGCCAGTGGTCCAGCTTGTGGTGGGTGTGCTCGTGTTCTGCGAGTTCATTGAGAGCGACCGTCTTGAAGCCCATCTCTTTTCCTAACTTGACCACTCCCTTTTTCTCCATCACGGCTTTGGTATTTCCCCGGGACATCCCGCTCCGATCAGCGACGGTGATGGTCCACACGCCTGCTTCGGCCAATTCCTCAACAAGCGTTGCCAGCGTCGTGTTGTGCGTTGATCCAGGAAAACCGTGATCGCTATTGTAGTTGGGCTTAATCACCACTCGTTTCCCACTCAACCCATCTGCGTTGTATAGCTCGAGAGCTTTTCGAATTCCTTCCGCGCGATTATCTGTTTTTACCAGGACCACACGTGCAGTGTTGGTCTCATCCTGAGAAGCAAGAATGTCTACCGCCTTGGCGTTTTTACCAAGTGCGATCAGTCCTCCTGCGCCGGCTGCGGCGGTAAGGAATCTACGACGGGATATCATTCTGACCTCTTCATTGCGGGTACTATTTTCTGCCGGTGAAGACGTACTGATACAATCTACCGAGATATATACAGCGGAGACCGAGATACCATCATCATTTATTAAAATGGGAATATGGAGGACGGCAGATCAGGACTTCGGCACCCAGCATCTATTTTCGGTTAGCGGCATTCTTCCCACGCATCATCTCATTGAACGACTCAGATTCGTCACGCGGAATACTTAGCGTGTGCCAATCAGAGCCAGAATGATGTTTCGCTATGAATACGATCTGGCCCACGTGATAGGCATAGTGCGTCAATTGCCGGTTTATAGCCTGCATGATACTGTGAGTTTCATTTCGAATGTACACTGAATCATTGAAATTGTGCGGCTCGATTCTACGGAGGGTATCGAACAGTATCTGCCAGCCTGTTTCCCAGGCAGCCGTGATTTCCTCCCTCGATTCGTGCGCCTCTATCTTAAATTCAGAATCGCGATTTCGGTTCGGTTTTTCCCCATCACTGGTCAGAAAATCGACCCATCTTGATCGTGCGTTACCAGCCATGTGCTTCATAAGGTGTGCGACACTATTTGCGTCGAAGTCCAAAGGCACGAAAAAATCACGATCCGAGACCTGCACGATTGCGCTCTCAGCCTGAGATTTCATCTTCTGAAAGCTCGTTACGGCGTCTTCCAGGTAATCCAGAAGGAAGTTATTGTAATTCATCAACAGTCCCAACTATACGTGAATACGCTCAAGGATTGAATGCAGGCGGTCGTAGTCGTCCTTCAGAAGGCGCGCAACTTCCTTGCCGGCCCGAACAAGATACTGACCATTGTTCCCTCGTGCACGGCAAGCGTTTCCAATGGCGGCAATTGTCAGTTCATCCGAAGGAACACGTGCCTGGTTGAATATGGGCCGCAAGTAATGGGAACGTTCAGTGAAACTGGTGATTTCGTCCGCCGAACAGAAGTGTACGAATCCATGGATTCTAGGCGGCTGGGGGGGAAGGCATTGGAATATACCCGTGTCGTCTCTATACCCGATAATGAGAGAAGTGAACTCCGTCCTTAGTAGCTCGAAGATTTGGGGCTGCTCCAGGCGCAACTCCTCCTCTGTCTTTCCGTAGGCCGTGGGTTTCCGATTTGGTTCAATGCTCTGTGTTGCGACGGCATACACGATAGCGAACACGACGGGATAACTGTCAATCTTTACGAATGCACCAAAAGGTGGTGCACCGTGGAGCACCCGGCTCTCGGCAGTGAATTCCATGGTGCTGCTTTCTATCACTTCGCCTACATGAGGCTGTCCCTCCTCCACAATTTCGCCTCCCCTTGATTTGGAACTCGATCAGGTAGACATAGGGCTGAACATCGCCATGTCTCATGTGATCAGATCATCAAACGTCGCTTAGAGATGCTCTTCCGCGACACTTCTGATCGGACACCGCCAACTACGAAGGAGTCACTGAGTAGACGATAGAATAGATCCCGGTCTGCATTTCTGACTACGGCCTTCTCGTGCGCTTCGGAGAGGATTATGGGATATCCTTTGCCCTTTTGCACCTGATCGCACGCCGTTGTATGGACGAGACCCAGGAGCCCCGTGTCCTGCGCAACCCACTCAGGCACTTCTACACGAGCTATCTCATATCCCACATTCACGTAGAAAAAGTAGATCCTATGTCGTCCGTATTCGCTCAAGATCTCCGAACTCGAACGGAAGAGAACGGATCGCTCGCCGGCACCCCGGAGAATCCGCTCAAAGAGCGCTTTATCTGTAATACCTTCGACTACTTGACAAGGCGGAGTGTCGGGATGGTGCGCCCTCTGGGGGCAGTTGTCACAAGCGGACACCACGGATTCAGGACAGAGCCCTACGCGAAGCGCATTCACCACATCCGCACTGTTGGGACTGCTGATATACCCGGCAACAGGGATTTGGCGACTTTCAAACGCGTCAAAGGCGGCCAGAAGTGCAAGCAAGTTGTCCTCTTTAAAATCGTCAGGCTTGCCCTCAAGCGTCCACTCTATGAGCGAGCCGTCCGCCAGTGCAACGGCCTTCCGGCCGGGACTCGGTATTTCGTCCATGAGATCGGCTAGTTTGGAGAGCTCCATGACGCTGCGCTGAATGCCAACGATTTCAGCATTTACGGGCAGTCGCTTGCCACCCCAGTTTACGAAGAGATCCTCTTCCGAAAAGAAAAGCGAGGGCCTGCTATCGAGCCTGGGCCGTTCGCCCGTGCCGTAATGAATCACAACGGTACCAACGTTGATCAGATAGCAGGACGAGATTTCGTGCCGATCAGGAAATAGCTGCGAACCGTCAGTAGCGAGCACGGTCAACTCGGCCGGACGATCGGGACAGGCCCGAGTGAGTGTTAGTGGTTCCAAGATATGCGCCACCAGCCAACTTGGATTACTACGCCGAACCTTGTCAGCCAGATGCTGCCAGTCGACTGTCCATCTTCTGGCTTCCTGATAGGCTCGTTCTCGCAGATTTCCGGTGGATTTCCGTACGGTTCGTTGTTCACGAACCATTGTGTTGATCTGCTCTTTGGTTGCTATATGATCTAACATATCAGGTCCCGAGAACAACGAATCATCAAATCAAGGTACATGGCAATAGCCTCCAACCGTCAGCTGTGACCAAACGTGCAATAACTAAACATATGTACCCCTTTAGTCAAGCAGTTTCTATTAAGCGTTGCGGCACAAAGGTTTATGAGGATCAACCGAGAAAGAGGTCGGCCTGACGGACCTATCCGGCCTCTTTGTTCCGCCTTGACACCACGGGCCGGTCCCGGTACACTCTGACCCAAAAAGGGAGAGGAAACTCTGAGTCACACCCATTCCGGGCACTGGATCGCCCGAATCAACGGAATATGCTTGTGGCCGGTGGTTGTGGCGGTCGTTTTCGCGATTCCGTCTCTCAATGACGGATTGGTTTCCGATGACTACGAGCTGATCGCTGAAGGAATCATAACGTCTCCTTCTGATATATTCGAGGCCTTCACAGAACCAGGTATGAAAGGATTCTATCGCCCACTGCCCCGGCTGTTAATTGGAGCCAATTACGCACTCCACGGCTTGAACGGCTATGGGTATCATCTGATCAATGCCGCCCTGCACGTTACAATGACCGCGATACTGACATATCTCGTATTCTCAACTACGGGAATCGCAACTCTATCAGTTATCTGCGGTGTGTTGTTCGCGTCCCACTTCGCACACGTGGAACCGGTCTACTGGATATCAGCACGAAACGAGTTATTGGCTGCCGTTGGCTATCTCCTCGCTCTTACCCTTGCACTCAGAACCGAACTACGATTCCGCTGTGCAGCTTTGGTAGCATTTCTTCTGGCATTGCTATCCAAGGAAACGGCGATCACACTGCCATTGACCCTGTCGGTTCTGATATTTATGCGGTTCGAGGGAGAACTCCGCCAGCGTGTGACGAAAGCAATCACTGCCACCTACCCCTTCATCGGGGTTCTTGTTCTTTACTGTGTGGGACGATTCGGCGCGAGCGCCGATTGGCCGTGGACTAGCAGCGAGGTCACCTTCGGAATAGACCCGTACGTGATTCTCAGAAACCTTGAGCAGTATAGTATTCAGCTGATTCTACCCGTTCGCACACTGATGGATCTGGTCTCATCTGATACATATTCACTGGCAACCGAGACAGTTCGCAGTACAAGAGTCACACTCTGGCCCTGGCTTCTTCTCGCCGCGGTGGGCCTGGGCGTGACGACCGCCATGTTACTGAGGATGGGCGGACGGCTGTCTGCAGCAGGGATGGCTTTTACGATTCTGACAATAATGCCATTCTTGTTCATGGAGGGTACGGCCATGCGCTATCTCTACTTGCCTTCAGCTGGATTCTCTCTCGCGCTTGCGGGTCTTCTTCACCGACTGCCTGGACTTTCGGGTGATCTCCAAGATGGTAAGCATTTTCATGTGTGGCTCGTTCGGGTTTTGGTTGCTATATTACTGATGCTCTCCTTTGATCAAGCACGGTGGTGGGAACGCGCAAGCCTCCTCTGTTCGACGATCTCGCAGTCGGTGATCGAACATGCGAAGACGCTACCCGCGGACGTGCCTCTGTACGTTTACGGAATACCAAGACGCGTACACGGAGCATACGTCTTTCATAACGGCTTTGAAGATGCGATT
>JABIQT010000072.1 GCA_018667995.1 Candidatus Latescibacterota bacterium | reverse complement strand
TAGTGTTGAAGAGGAGCGGCAGCACCTCGTGGATCTCAAGGTTATAAGATCAGCTCTTGAGCCGGCCTTTCTCGTTGCTTCCATCGTTCGAAAAAGCACGGCCCCTGAGCGCCTGCGCCGATCTTCGGTGTCTGAGGATCTTGGTCTCATGGATGCATTGGATCGCTATTTCGAGAACAATCCTGACCTCGCCCCGTTCGCCGAGCGTATGAGATCATCTGCTCGGCAAATAGAAACAGAACTGACTGCAGAGCATGATAAAGACCGAACGGATTTTTGATTACGAATCAAAAAGCTAGCTCGGATTGATAATCAGGAGGGGAATATCTATGTCAACTGTAATGATCACAGGAGCTACGGGTATGGTCGGCAGCACCATGATCGACTATATCTTGTCAGAGCATCCTGATTTCGAAGTAGTCGCTTTGCGGCGCCGCAGATCGGACCTGAAGAACGTCAAACACCTACAGAATAACCCCAAGGTGCGATGGGAGATCGGCGATCTTTCCGACACGCATAGCTTATACGCCATGGTGCGCAAATATAAACCGGACAGATGTTTTCACATGGCCGCCATGTCCCACGTACCTACCTCGTGGTTGGCTCCTGCGGAGTGCATGCAGACGAATGCAGTCGGACAGATAAATCTCTTTGAGGCCATTCGCGAAGTCTGCCCCGACTGCCGCATACAGGTTTGCGGAAGCAGCGAGGAATACGGTCTTGTTGCTCCCGATGAGATTCCCATCGCGGAGGATAATCCACTCCGCCCGCTTTCACCCTATGCATGCAGCAAGGTAGCCCAGGATTCACTGGGGTTTCAGTATGCCAGGAGCTACGGCATGAAGATCGTTCGTACTCGTGCCTTTAATCATAGCGGTGCACGACGCCATGAGGGATTTGCCGAAGCGTCCTTTAGCCTGCAGATTGCCCAGATCGAAAAGGGCATGCGGAAACCGGTTATACATCATGGAAACCTTGAATCCATTCGGGACATGACCAATGTGAAGGATATAGTAGAGGCTTATTGGATCAGTCTCGATGGAAAGTGCGAGTGGGGTGAAGTATATAACATCTGCTCTGGCAACGATCCCCGCATCCAGGCAATACTCGACCACCTGCTCAGCTTGTCGGATTGTGAAATTACAACGAAAATAGAGGAGGATCGAATGCGCCCCTCCGATGTACCAGTTCTCATAGGAGACGCAAGCAAGTTTCGCGAGGCCACGGGGTGGGCGCCGACGTACACCTGGCAGGAAACTGTTGCAGAATGTTTGGACTATTGGCGCACGCAGGTATAGCAGATCCCCGAAGCAAACTGATAGACACCCAAGGCCTAAGCAGGCCGTAGATGGTCGACCCGTAAATGATTCCTGTAAGTCTAAATCTCAAGAACTTCCTGAGCTACGGCGATGACGTGCCGACCCTTGATTTCACCTCACTGCATGTGGTTTGTCTCTCGGGTGCCAACGGTCACGGTAAGTCCGCCTTGCTAGACGCTATAACCTGGGCGACGTGGGGGGAGGCGCGCAAGGCCGCTGGTGATCGAAAGCCAGATGAGCGCCTACTTCGCATGGGCGCTGTTGAAATGGCCGTTGAATTTGTCTTCGAGACAGACGGGGAGCGTTATCGTATCCTTCGGAAATACCGTTCTGATCGAGGTGGCAAGAGCAGCCTCGAATTTCAGATCTATAGCCTGGAGGGCGACGGATACCACACGATATCACAAGGAAGCGTGGCGAATACGCAGCAGATGATCGTGGAAACGTTGCGCATGGATTTTCGCACATTTATCAACTCGGTATTCATCCTTCAAGGCAGGGCGGACGAGTTCACCAGGCGTAGTGCCCGTGAGCGCAAGGAGATCCTTGGCGATATACTCGGTCTGTGGAAGTACGATGCTCTGCTCGATCGCGCACGGATCCATGCGCAGCGTCAGGATACTATGCGGAGGGATGGTGCCCGGCGGCTACAACTCATTGACGCGGAGCTGGAACAGTCGGAAGAGTGCGGAATGAAACTGACCTCGCTTCTATCCTCCCTTGACGGTCTCCAGGCGAAAAAATGTGCGCTTGATACGGAATTGAAGGCGGCGCTGATCCGGCAAAATGAGACTATGAAAGCCCTTGAGCAAGTCACAGAACTGAAGGTTCGCGAGACAGCGCTTTGTATCGAAAAGAAAGCGGCCCTAAGACGGATAGAGGTACTGAAGACACGGATCAATACCTATACTCTGGCAGACCGAGATCGGGTTGAGAGTGGCTACGAGGAGCTTCAGAAACTTGGGGTTGAGCACGAGGAATGGCACAGAAAGAGTCTCAAGGACCGTGATCTTACGGAGCAGAAATCAGTTTTGGAGCGCGTGATTGAAAAGAAGCGCCATGAGTTGGAACGGGAAAGGCATGCGCTGACATCTCAGATTGACTCGTTGAGGAAGCAAGTTGAAGATACCGCTGACGTTGTTTCCCGAAGGAAGATAACAGAAGAGGGATATCAGGCCTGTCTTGATGCGGGCGAAGTTGAGAAAAGCTGGGAAGAACGTCGGGTCAAGCACGACGAATCAGATAGCAGAATTCGCGCGCTCGAGGAGCAGATCAACAAGGATCGAACAATACTCCAGGGCGAGCTTGTTGGTCTGGGGCATCGTCTTCATGAACTAAGCGATAGATCATCCCAGATCGGTCGCCTAAAGGAGTCTGCAGAGGAGAAGACACGTGAGCTACGTGATCTCCAGGAATTAGAAGGTGCACAGCGGGAAATAGAGGAAAAAGGACGGGGTCTGAATACTCAGATCGAGATCCTCAAGAATAGAATTAAATTGTTCCAGCATCAAGATGAAGATGCCGATGCCAAGCTGGCCATGCTCAAGCACGGAGCGGGAACAAACTGTCCCCTCTGTGATGCGTCTCTTGACGGGAACCGACGTGAAAGTATATCGATGAATCTTGGAGAAATGGTCCGTGATCATGCCGAGGAGATTCAAAGGCACGAGGCTGGAATTAAGCTGTATCAGGAGCAACGGGATCAACTCGCCTTGCAGTTCAAGCAAAATCGGCCTCTTCTGGCCACGGTTCAGAGCGCACAGAGTGCAGTGGCCACAGTCGAATCCGCTATAAAAGAAGCATCCTCCGCTGCGAATGATATGCAGGGCGTGCGCCGAAAGATGGCCGAACTGGAGAAGACTGTTTCCAGCGGTGCCTTCGCTCCGAAATTGATGGAAGAAGTGTCACGCTGCAGGCGGGAAAAAGATACCATTGGATATGATACCAAACAGCACGAGGATTCCAAATCGCTTCTCCTGAAGCTACAGAATCATGTTACCGAAAAGTCAAGGCTCGACGATGCATATCCACGCCACGAAAGGGCAATTGCCGAGATACGACCTTTGGAGATCGCGGCCAAGAGACTTGATCTCAAATTTGACAGACGCGACTACGCACCTGACGCACGGGGACAACTATCCGCTGTCATCGAAGATCTCAAGATTCTCAGTTATGATGCCGATCGTCATAGCGAGGTTGGGAAGCGAGTAGGAATTCTCAGGGAGGTAGTTGGGCGAAGAGAGGAGCTGGCGCAGATCAGCCTGCAGTTGAAGGCGTCAACTCAAACCGCTGCTGAGGATGAAGAAAAGGTAGAGGCCGTCACGGCCGAGATTCAGGTTCTGTCCGATCGTATAGATAATCTCAATAGAACGTGTGGACAGGAGGACTCTTGTGATCGCGAGGTCCTCAGGCTCCAGGCTGCTTTGGCGTCGGCTCAATCTGAGCTGGATGAGGCGAATCGGCAACTTGGTGGCGAACAGCAACGGGCAGCACGTCTCAAGGAACTCGAGCTTGAGCGTCCCACCGTAAAAGCACAGATGGATCAAGCCGCGAAGGATCTGCAGGTGTTCGAAAAACTCGCCACAGCGTTCGGAAAGGACGGGATTCAGGCGCTGATAATAGAGAATGCCATTCCCGAAATCGAAGAGGAAACAAACCGCATCTTGAGCCGCCTTACAGGGAACCGGACCCAGATTTCCATTGAGCCATTAAGAAACCTCAAGACGGGTGGAAGTAAAGAAACGCTTGATATCCATATCAGCGATGAGATGGGCACGCGCCCCTATGAGATGTATTCGGGCGGAGAGGCCTTTCGAACAGACTTTGCGCTAAGAATCGCCTTGTCCAAACTGCTGGCGGGGCGTGCTGGAACCAGCCTGAGGACCTTGATCATCGACGAGGGGTTTGGAACTCAAGACGCGGAGGGGCTCGACGATCTCATTGGGGCCCTGCATGAGATCCGCAACGATTTTGACAAGATCATCGTGGTGACCCACCTGGATCGTTTGAAGAGTGCATTCCCTGCGAGAATCGAGGTCGTGAAATATCCTGATATCGGTTCCATGTTTGAAGTAGCAGTTTAGTTGATGATCTTTGAAAGGCAGCATCGGCACCTGGTCGTATCGTTTTCTGGCGCACAGCCTTGTTCAAACGTTATTCGTAAGTGAGATCCATTATTAACCTGGAGGTATCCCATGCACGGACGGCTATTTGTTGCTATTTTCGCCGCACTCATTTCGGTACAGTCATCATTTGCCCAAGAGGAATCGGTTGACCAAGGCGTGATCGCTCGGATCAAGATTGAGGGATTCCAGCACAGTCGTGTCATGGAAACTCTGGAGTATCTGACCGATGTGGCAGGTCCACGGCTTACCGGATCGCCGAATCTGAAGCACGCCAGTGAATGGGCGCGAGATACCATGGCTGATTGGGGGCTTCAAAATGCGAAGTTAGAACCCTGGGGAGAATTCGGACGTGGATGGTCGGTGGAGCGGTTTTCCATAGAGATGACGGCCCCCCAATATCAGAATCTTCTCGCCTATCCGAAAGCATGGACACCGGGAACCAACGGCAGTGTGAAGGGCACACCGGTTTTCACGAATATCTCTGATGCCAGTGACTTCGACGAATACAGAGGCAAGCTCAAAGGCAAGATTGTCATGAATGGATATCCGGTGGAACCGGATCCGCACTTCACACCCGATGCTACCCGAAATAGCGAAGAGAATCTTGCGGGCAGAGCAGAGGTCATGGAGCCCGGCGGAAGCAGCAGCTATGCAGGCCTGCGGAGCCGGATGTCTACTTTCCGGGAGAGGGCACAGGCGAGGCGGTATTTCTTCAAACAAGAAGGAGTCGCCGCCTATATCGAACCCAGCAGTCGGGATCATGGCGTACTTCGGGTGGGGTCTCACGGTCCATATAAAGTGGGCGAGGATGACACGTATCCGGCATTCGTCATGGCCAAGGAGCATTACGGACGGATTCTCAGGCTACTGGATCGCGATATTCCCGTGACGCTTGAACTGAGTTTGAAGACGCGTTTCCACAACGAGGATACAAAGGGCTACAACGTTGTGGCCGAGATTCCAGGCAGCGATCCGCGGCTCAAGGAAGAGATCGTCATGCTAGGTGGGCACCTGGATTCCTGGCACTCCGGGACGGGCGCTACGGATAACGCGTCCGGTAGCGCAGCCATGATGGAAGCTGTCCGGATACTGAAGGCTATCGGTGTTCAGCCACGTCGTACCATCAGAATTGCACTTTGGTCCGGGGAGGAACAAGGGCTTCTGGGTTCTGTCAATTACGTAAAGAACCACTTCGCCGATTTGATGACGATGGAGTTGAAGGGAGAGCATGAAAAACTCTCAGGCTACTTCAATATGGATAACGGCACCGGGAAGATAAGAGGCATATATCTTCAAGGAAATGAGGGAGTAAGGCCTGTCTTTGAGGCCTATCTGAAGCCGTTTCACTACCTGGGTGCGACTACGGTATCAACCAGCAATACAGGTGGTACGGATCATCTATCATTCAATTGGGCGGGACTTCCCGGGTTCCAGTTCATCCAGGATCCCATCGAGTATGGAACCCGCACCCATCATACCAATGTAGACGTATCAGAATACGTGATCGAAGATGACCTCAAGCAGGCGGCCGTCGTCATTGCGACTTTCGTATACCACACGGCCATGCGCGACGAAAAACTGCCACGGATGGCGCTGCCGGTGGCGCCACCGACCCAATAACTCGCAATAGATCGTTTTTGCTTGTTGTCGGAGGATCTATAGTATCAGCTCGACTCAATAGT
>JABIQT010000073.1 GCA_018667995.1 Candidatus Latescibacterota bacterium | reverse complement strand
TGATCGTGAACCGAACAATCTGCAAATCGTTGTAGAAATCAAATTTCATTGTTGCATCTTTGAGTACAAGGGAATATTCCTTGGGGGTTTCGTCAATGCTTGCTTTGCCACATGCATCTTTGTCAAGATCGCCATGCCAATCACCAGAGAGCATCTTGTTGTCGTTCAACCATTGGAGAACGGTAATGCCTGTGGTTGTTCCGCCAGTATCGCTCTCGCCCATTTCAAAGGTATTCACAACACTTGGAACATATGAATCGGGTTGGCGAGACAACTGCCGCATAGGCATCCACCAATATCCACCTTTACCAGATGAATCGGGATGCCACTTTGCACCAAGATCCTTCACATAGTCCTTCTCTTCGTAATGGACATTGAGACGCACACCTTCCGCCAAGCATTCGCCTGTGTATGTAGTGTAATTCTCTCGCCATTTTCGTAGTTCGTTTTTTCTCATGGTTTGTTGTGTTCCATTCTGGTATTTGCTCATAGGAGTCCCAAGATGAGGAATCCTAAATTTTTTGGGACGCCAATTTTTTAGGGAGTCCCTTATTTTTAAAGTTTCTTTGACTTAACCCCCAGATTTCATAGGAGTCCCTATCGCGTGGCACTGTTCGGTCCCCCCTATATGAAGTCCCGCCTATAATCCATCTCTGCTAACAGAGCGTATCCTTCAGCAGTGAGTCCATCTGCGTCCTGCAATGGCGCGTCATCCCAATCAAGGTCTACATCGCCGTCAAGTTCTTCGTCTTCTGGATCTACTTCATCCATGTCTGGTTCGATGTCATAGTCAGGACCCGGTCCCGCGTGATAGTTGTCAGTCATATTGTTTTCCTGTTTCAAAAGGGACATTTGTTTTCTCCGTCGGCTTCAGTGGCCGCGGCCTCGGTGGGTGCTTCCATGTCAGTGTCCGCATCCACCTTACCATAGAGGCTCATGAAAGCCTCTTTAGTGTCATCATCGAACCGGGCAAGACACATGGCAATTGCCTTGGACTTGTCGGTGAAGATAGAGTACGCCTTGACGATATCCACCAGGCGGCGCGTGGAAACGATCTCATCCACAGCACCCTCATAGAAGGACTTGCGGATGATCTCTGCCCACTTGGTCAGATGGTCCGTGAAGTCTGCATCAGTCAATCCAGCCTTGGAGAGAATCTTCTTCTCAGTGCCACGGGTAGGGTAGGGCTGTTCCATCGTCACGGGGAATCGGTCAAGCATGGCTTCATTCATGATGCCAGTGCCAACGAAGCGGCCATCGTCGCTACCCTTGCCCTTGGTGTTCGCTGTGGCAAACACAGTGAAACCAGGCGCAGGCGTAACCCATTGGCTGATCTTCTTGAGGAAGACACCTCTACCTTCCAGCACGGGCTGGAGGCACATGAGGTTGGCCGACCCAAGGTCGATCTCATCAAGCAGCAGCACGCCGCCAGACTTCATCGCCGTGACCACTGGTCCATCGACCCAAACGGTCTGACCATTGACAAGGCGGAATCCACCGAGCAAATCATCCTCATCGGTCTGGCGTGTGACATTGACGCGGAAACATTCCCGCTTGAGTTTGGCACACACCTGCTCCACCATGAGGGTCTTACCGTTGCCGGAGAGACCAGTCACATAGATCGGGTAGAATTGACGCGAACGGACGATCTTCTCAACATCGGAGAAGTGTCCCCACGCAACGTAACCGTTGAACGTGGGCGGAATGAGCGTGGCGCGTTCGCCACCAGTCATGCCCATTGCCATGTTGGCAACGGCACCAGATGATACTTGCTCGACCGCACCCTGCACAGGCGCTTTTGAGCAGGCCTGGGCAGGAGCGGGAGCGGGGGCCACTTCCTTCGGAGAAGCGGTGTCGAGTTCGGGCAGATCATATAGACCACGACCGGCTTTGCGGGTCGAGTCCTGCGTGATCCACGATGGCGGGCAGGAATAGATGCCGGTGCTTTCACACGCGGCGACCAGGTCCTGTCTTGTGACTGGGCTGGTGGCGCCTGCTGCTGCCAAGGCGTCGATGAATTGTTGTTGTCTGTTTTTGAGTGTCATACTAACTCCGAAGGAAAGTCTAATTCTGATTAAGGGGCGGAAATCGCCTTCTTGTGAATGTATATTGTACCATAAATCAGCACCAATTTGAACCCACTTAAGGGACTTTTTCACCTTTTTTTCACATTTTTCGTAAACCCCTGCCATTACCGGACTTACGAGGCACCCGTGATAGTACCCGAACAAAACCCTAACATCTGCCAATTGGGGATAAATTGTGGATAACTCTATACCCCATTTTTACCCCCGCCAAGCATACTGGCTAAATGCAGTATTGATAAGGGGTTACGCCTTATAGAAAAAAACTTCATTTTTATCGGGTAGTACCCTATCGGAATGGGTGGATTTATGGTAAAATATACGTATGAATCAGGGTATATCACCAGTCCGAACCACTTCCAAAGACATCCTCGCCCGCGCTATAGCGCAGGAGGACATCTCAGTACAGCATAGTGCGGAGGCCCAAACGGCGTATTTCGATACTAAGAATCGCGTTCTATGTTTGCCCGTCTGGCAGGACATGGATCACGCCATGTACGATATGCTTGTTGGGCATGAAGTGTCCCACGCCCTGCATACGCCTGCTGATGGGTGGCAGGAATTCGTTGGCGAAGGCCGTAATGCGCCCATGCGCCACATGTATCTCAATGTGGTCGAAGACGCTCGTATCGAGCGCATGATCAAAGATAAATTTCCCGGCCTCAGGCGTGACTTTGCGAAAGCATATAAGTCACTTGAGGATCGGGACTTGTTTGAATTGAATGGTAAAACTATCACGGATCTGCCACTGGTGGACCGATTGAATCTTCAATTCAAGTTGGGCATTCACTGCCAAATGGACGTTCCATTCACCGCCGAAGAGCAGCAGTATATTACTCGTATGGCGGAAACAAAGACCTTTGAAGAGGTTATGACACTTGCACAGGATCTATTTGAGGATCAGCAAGAAAAAGAAGAGCAAAAACAGCAAGAATCCGGCGAAGCCGAAGATGGCGAAGCCGTTGCCGGTGTTGCTGCTGATAGCGACGAAGATTCTGAGCAGGGACAGGGTTCCGGCAGTGCCGGCGACGAGTCTGGTGAAGATTCTGGCGCCAGCATGGAAGACGATACCGATGATGGTGAGTCTGCTGATAGCCAAGATGGTGAACCCGACGACGACGAGCAGGGAAACGATTTGTCTTATGAAGCATACGCCAACGGTGGCAATGCCATTCCCGGCATGACTCAACGCGCCTTTGAAGGTGCAGTGAGCGACTTTCGGGACGATAAGGCTGCAGCCCGCACCTATGTGACGCTTCCAAAACCGAAACTTGAAAATATTGTTGTTGAATTCTCAAAAATCGCTGATCTTTGGGTGGAAAGCAAAAAGGCTTTCTTGCAAGATCGCAATGATGAGGGAAAAGCACAAATAGAAGAAAACACGACCCAAAGCAATCTTCGCCTCCACACCTATCGCAACTCCATCAAGGGCATCGTTGCCCAGATGGTTCAGCAGTTCCAAATGAAACAGGCTGCTGATGCCGATAAGAAGACCGAAGTCGCTAAGACCGGTGTCCTTGATACCGTGCGAATGATTGATTACCGTTGGAGCGAAGATATCTTCCTCAAGAACGAAGTTCACTCTGATGGTAAGAACCATGGAATGATTATGTACCTTGATTGGTCCTCCTCCATGAGTGGCATCCTGAAGGATACCGTCGAGCAATTGCTGGTATTGGTGGAATTCTGCCGCAAGGTGAATATTCCATTCGAAGTCTATGCATTCTCCTCGAACGAGTATTGCCCCTTTACTGGCCGACGGTCGTCAAAGGATTATCAAGATTTTATTGACAGTCGTGAAGACCGACCCCAGTGGGACAATCAAAAGGATTCGGACATCGAACCCCATACCCTCTCGCTCTATAACTTCCTGAGCAGTCGAATGAATAATCGGGAGTATGAAACGGCTCTTACGAATCTCTGGAAGATCGTTGACCGTGGTGATTATTACTACAACAGCGAAATTCCGAATTGCCTGCACCTTGGATGCACTCCTCTGAATGAGGCGATCACATGCGCCATGACGCAGGTTCCTGAATTCCAGAATCGAAATGGCGTCCAGATCGTCAACACCGTATTCCTCACTGACGGCGAAGGTCACTCGATGCTCCGTGGATATGGTCATACGTTCATCGCTGATCAGAAGACCAAGAAGAATTACGATACACGGGATGCCGCTAATGGATATTATGGCGAGACCATGTGTCTCTTGAGCATGCTCCGTGACCGCACTGGGACCAACCTTGTTGGTATCCGTCTATGCGATAGCAAAAGCCTCAATAATCTTCGATACTACATCGGTAAGAATGTAGACGACCGACGATGGCAACAGATGTGCGAAGACTATAAGGTCAAGAACTTTGTCACCCTTGAAAGTGCATATGACGAGTACTTCCTCATCAAAGGTAATCTTAAGGTGGAAACCGATTCCATGGAAGGTCTTGAAGATGACGCAAGTTACACCCGAATCAAGAATGCATTCATCAGGGGTGGAAATCGTAAGAAGAGCAGTCGTGTGATTGCAAACAAGATGGTAGACATCTTCGCTGCATGATCCTGAATCCCTGCGGAGTTATATGCTCCGTTTTTCATGAGATTCTCCTGCTGAAAGGTGGGAGAATCTTTTTTCATCACATATATAATAGAGAGGAGTTATATCATGGTTAAATCTAAAGAGTATGACATTGTAGAGGTGTGCTGGATAGATGCTGAAGAGTTCGGTGAGGTTGGTTGGAATGACATCAAGAGTCAACTGGCACACGCTAAGAAACCCTGTCCGACTATGCGTACCGTTGGGTACTTAGTATACGATGGTAAAGAACATCTGAGTCTACTCTCGACCATTGGCGACAAGGAGTGCAGCACACTTGAGAAGATACCCAGAGCGTTCATCAAGAGCGTCACAGTGGTGTCGCCAACCCCTCCAAACCCCGTAAAGTAACGTCCGGTGTGCCTCGGCGGACCTATTAAAATAATACTAAATTAAATAAAAACCCTCTTGGCAATACACC
>JABIQT010000074.1 GCA_018667995.1 Candidatus Latescibacterota bacterium | reverse complement strand
GGGCCGCTACTGGTCTCGGAGTGACCCACAGGCATACAGTACACAGCAATGCGCCTCCGGCCAGCAAAGACAGACCGTTGAGCTTGGACGCCCCGGCCAACCCGCAGCAGATTCCCACCAGACAGAACCAGAACCACGGAGCCAGAAATACCTTTTTGGATCCGTTCGGATTGGACGAAATGTGCAGCCACTGGCTCACGGCACAATAGGCCGCGGGAATAGTGATCAGAATAAAGAATACCAGCGGCGAATCCCCCATAGCCTTGACCAGAGTATCGCTGAAATATGAATTCGATATATAGAGGACCAGTAGAGCATAACCTGCTATCCGTCCGGCAGCGGCGGCGACCGTAGCCCACAGAATCAGCCCTGAGCCCGCGGCCATAAGTATCATGGGTAAGCGGCTCCACCAGAGAAGCGACGGGTTCGGAATGGCGCCTCGCCTTCGGTTTCTCTCCGCATCCATGTTGAATCGCCAGGGCTTGTTCAACTTCCCCCTGCCCATTCCTCCAGCTTGCCGACCCAGCGCGATCACATATTTCGCCACCGGTGGCTGTGTCACATTCCAATAGGAAGCGTTCTGCCATTGCGGTGTGTTCGTGTTGCCCCTGATAAGGGGCTCGAACCAGCCACTCATGAATATCCACTGACTTTCATCAGGGTGGAACGGAACCGTCTCTTCCCGGCTGAGAAAAGCAAGAATGAGCACTGTCAGGACTATAAAGTATTCCGTGGCGCCGCGTAGTCTTCCTGAAGGCCGCATTACTGGATCATCCTCGTGAGTCTTTCTGGATAGAAATGAACGCTATATTCGGCGCAAAGAATGGGCTCCGTGCTGCTGCAATCTTACTTAAATACATCGAACCATCAAGGAGAGATGGACCGGAGACCCGTTGGCGTGCATATTTACCTGAGTGGGCGATCCTTAGCTCACATTCCCCTGGATGATATCGCGTACGTCTCTACGATAGGGGAGAACAAAAGCCTGTGGTTGGCGTCATCCCCCATCAGACAGTCCGTTCGGGGATGTGGAGGCTTGGGGCCATCATTGATATCTGGTGTTTGCTGACGCAAATAGAAACCGATTTTGAAGCCATCACAGAAAATGAAAAGAGATCCTGCACCACCACCTGGTGCTACCCGGTGTCGGCAGGCGGATTTTGATGAGACAGGAGCTGTCGATGCCCTTCCATAGCAATGAGAGATGCCAGACCATCATCCGAATTCTGAACGCAGCTCTCATCCTCTCATTCCTGATGAATGTGGTCGGCTGCTACACGTTCAAGCAGATCGCACCGACAGCCGGGGCCACCAGTATCGCAGACGAGCTGGATCAGACGCTGCTATCGCTATCTAAGGGAAAGCGGGCAAAACTGGAGTTGAAGGATGGATCCATGGTCGAAGGCATCATGGAGGAGTACGACGGGCAAATCCTACGGATGGAGACGCTGACTTGGCGGAAGATAAAGCAGGTAGTAACCATAGAGAGAGCGAACATCAGCGCCGTTCATGTCCGCAGTCTCAGCACCAGAGCCACCATCGGTGCTAGTGCCATCTTACTTGGTCTCACTGCAGCCATCATCATGATAACGATCATAGGCCCGTTTAACATCGGCTTTGCCCCTCAGAACATCTGATCCCGGGACACTGCCGCATGGAGCAGATGGATGGGTAACGCTTTTTCACCACGAAGACACCAAGACACAAAGTTTTTGGGTCGGATCAAGCTGCTGTTAGGCTAATAGTCCCAGGCCACCACCAATCCAGAAACAACTCCTTCTTAGTGCCTTAGTGTCTTCGTGGTGAAAACTTCAACATGTCCCTGCTGCATAGAATTTTGCCTCTTGCGGATTAATGCGAAAACTCCCATCTGTATGGTCAGGTCAGAAGAGCATCTATGGTGCGAGTGGATACGGCCTTCCTGTAGTGGCGTCGATCAGTTGGAATCCATAACGTGTAAAGCAGTGGTGTACCATGCTCAAAAACTACCTCATAGTCACCCTCCGGCGCCTCACCAGGTCCAGAGGCCATACCTTTCTCAACATTCTTGGCCTCACGATCGGTATGGCCTGCGCCATGCTGATCGGGCTCTATATCAACGATGAACTGAGCTATGATCGCCACCACGAACGGGCGGATCGCATCTACCGGGTGGTCAGCGGCCATTCCGCGCGGACGTCCGGTCCGCTGGCGCCGCTGGTCCTCGCACAGGTTCCCGGCGTAGAGCAGGCGGTCCGGATCCGGACGACCGTCGGCAGCTGGCTGTTTGCGGTCGACGACGTGAGGTTCTACGAGCGGCGTGTGTACTGGGCGGATCAGTCGCTCTTCGACATATTTAACGTGCCTTTGGTCCAGGGCAATCCCGCTACCGCACTGTCCGCACCTTACACCATCATCATCAGCGAATCCATGGCCCGTAAATACTTCGGCAATACCGATCCCATCGGCCGGGTTATAGACGCGGATAACGGCTTCTTAAATCTCACAGTCACAGCCGTTATAGAGGACCCTCAGGAATACGCGCACTTCCATCCCGACTTCTTCATATCAGTCGCCACCATGGAGGCACGGATTGTACCGGGCAGCCCGTTCAATATTGACAACTGGCTCAACAGCAACTTCTACACCTATTTCCTCCTCTCTCCCGCGAGTTCACCTGATCTCGTGACACAGAAATTGCGGGAGCGTCTTGACGAGCATCTCAGTGCAAGCGACAAGGCCGGGATCTTTGCCAGTCAGCTGACGCTGCAGCCATTGACGGACATCCATCTCCATTCCCACCTGGAACACGAAATGGAGTCCAACGGCGACGTGACATTAATCTGGATGCTCACGGCGGGGGGCGCGTTCATCCTCCTGATCGCCTGCATTAACTTCATGAACCTGGCTACGGCCCGATCTGCTACACGCGGCCGAGAGATAGGCATGCGCAAAGTAGTCGGGGCACTGCGGCATCAACTCATCGGACAGTTCCTGGGTGAGGCGGTGCTATTCAGCGCGGCCGCATTTCTACTGGCTCTCGTGACCGTGGCTCTTGTGCTTCCGGAGTTCCGCGAAGCAACGGGCCATGCACTGTCGCTGCCGCCCCTATCGATATGGATGCTGATCGGTTGTTTCGGGGTCGTATTGGTGGTGGGGTTACTGGCGGGAGCCTATCCGGCGTTCGTGCTGTCGGCGTTCGCACCGGCAACAATCTTCAAAGGGAGGATGCGCACCGGTTCTTCTTTTTTGAAGAGGGGACTGGTGGTGATGCAGTTTACGATCTCTATCATCCTCATCATAGGCACAGCCGTCGTCTCTCAGCAACTGGCGTTTATCAGCAACAATCCTCCAGGCTTCGAGAAGGAGAATGTCGTCGTTATTCCCATGCTCTGGGGCATTGATTTCGAGATGTTGTTTGACCGATTTACGCAGGAACCGGGCGTCATCAGTATCTCTGACATCAACTACCTTCCGGGGCGCCCTGCCGGCCGGGGGCGTCTGCCGATCTTCCCCATGAAACGTCTGGACCAACCGGG
>JABIQT010000199.1 GCA_018667995.1 Candidatus Latescibacterota bacterium | reverse complement strand
CCCATGGTCTCTCTGGCACGCTTATTGTGTTATAAATAAACAAGCACTATATCAATGGGAGGTCGGATACTATGGCGACGCTTGCAACAGATTCACCGGACCGAACTCAGCACGTAAGTCACTGGCATATCGGTCGCCCGCCCATTCCCCATGAACACGGAGCCTGGTTTATGCTCCTCATTCCTCTATCAATTCCATTCATGGCCACTGACGCCATACCTTTGCAGCCTGCCCTGGCCCTGTTACTCGTGGCTTTGAGCGCCTTCATGGGGCAGAACGCCTTTCGATTGGCGTCAAAACCACGCAGGCGTCCGGGGCACCTCTTCTGGCTCGCAATCTACGCTATCGCCCTCGCCATTGGCGTAACAACACTTATTATCATATTCGGGTACCATGAGATCATATTGATAGGAACAATTGGGTTTTCCATTTATCTGGTGGCTATCCTGATCGGACGGCGATCTCGTGGGCGCTTCGATCGATCGATCACCGGCGAAGTGATGGGAGTGGCGGCACTTGCACTCACGGCTCCTGCCTCGCATTTGATTATTCACAGGGAGCTATCTCCAATCGCCTGGATCATTTATGCGGTCGCTGTCATCTATTTCATCAGCGGCGTGGTCTTCGTAAATATGCTATTGACAGGTGCGCGCGTGCCAGGAGTACTTGGGAGCCAGAGAAAACTGAAGATAGGTGCGATCAACGGCGCCTACCACACCGTATTACTTTTATCAGCCACAATACTGATTCTATGGACACCCAGCTGGACCAATGTATTTCTGTTATTGGCATTCGTTCCCGTCGTGGTAAGGAGTTTCCACGGTTGGGCGACACTGACCACAGAGCTACCTGCACTCGCGAAAGTCGGTATAAGGGAGGCCGTATATTCGGTCTGGTTTGCCCTCTTTGCACAGGCCGCGATCCGATCGCTGGCTTGATCTTAGTGTAGGGAGGAACATCAAAGAAAGGCGGTGTACTATGTCGGTAATTACGTTATCTCGTGAAAAAGGGAGCGGAGGTCAATCCATCGCCAAGCAAGCGGCAGAAAAGCTCAGCTATAGCGTAGTCGATAAGTCGTTGATTATTGACGTCGCGCGTGAACTGGGGGTCTCCGAGGCGGCTGTGGAGAGATTTGATGAACACGAACCCAGAAAACCTGGGATCGGTGACTGGCTACGGGATGTGTTTATGGGAACGGATCCTGTCTTTAGTGCGGAGGCTGCGCCCGTTTTCTGGCCGACACAGACCATGCCGACTCTTGTGCCTACGCCACCGGTCCAGGGAGAGCATATCCTAGATCGCATCGAGTATCTCGACGTATTGAGGCAACTGATCCGACGGATTCATCATCGCGGAGATGCCATAATCGTAGGCCGTGGTGGCCAGGCCATTCTCAAGAATGAAACGGATGTGCTTCACGTTCGCATTATTGCTCCACTGGAAATCCGTTGTGAGAGGGTGATGGCGCGTGAAAAAATCGGACTCGAGGAAGCCCGCAAGGGTATCCTGGTATCAGACAGGGCACGTGCCGAGTACCTCCATGAGCACTTTGGCATGAACTGGGCCGACCCAGCCATGTATCATCTGACCATCAATACTGGCCTCTGTTCCATCAAAAGGGCATCAGAGATGGTCCTTGCGGCCGTACCCGTCTAACCCTCCTAAACGATTCAAGGGCCGATCGCGTGTTACTAGATCGGCCCTTGAATGCAGGTCCTGCGATACAATTCGAGCTCGTCCTACCTATCGATCAAACCCTTTAGCTCTTCAAGATAATCCAGAATCTCCGGAGGTATTGCTGGAAGAGCTCCGTGCTGCATCAGTACGAACTCTTCCAGCACGGCATAGGCCCGTGGCGCAAAGGTTGCCGTTGGGTTAAGCCGGATTGAATTCTCGAGAAAGAACTCGGTCTCTGATACCCACGACGTAGAGGAGATATGCGACTCTACTACTCCAAGAAGGAAATACGCTTCTGCCAATTCGTCCTTCGTAGCGTTCGCCGACTGCACGAACTGGTGAAGAACGCTGGACGCCGCTACAAAATGAACAGTGCCTTGCCGGTCTCCCGGGAATAACTTTCGAGTCTGCCCCTCCTGAATAAGCCTCCGTGCATGTTCAAGCTTATCTTCGGGATAGTTGGTACTTTGAAGTTTATTGAGGGCAACGACCCAGTCCCGAACAGGCTGAGTCATATAGCGTGGAATGTCATTTCGTGCACCAAATGAGGTCAAGACGTCTACGGGATGCTCGTAGTCATTCCTGACACGCATGGATACCTTAAGGTAGTTTTCAAAAGCACCATCAAATCCCAGAAGGGGCTCTTCCCAGACAGGTAGCTGGAGCATGGCCTCATAGGTTGTGAGTGCATCGTCAAATCGTCTTGTGATTACTTCAATTCTGGCACGATTGTCGAGTGTTAGCGACTCCAGTTCCATGTCTTCCATGAACTGTTTACCAAATGTCTTATTGGCCTGGCCGGGCAGACGGGTATGGCAGGCAAAACAGTTTTCTGTCATCTGGTGGAGAAAAACCCTGGCCACTTCAAACCTCCCCTCACGGTAGCTATCAGCCGCGGAGCGGGTATCCCTTGCCAGCGTTTTCCGTAGAAAGTGGAAACTGGAGCTATCGTCACTGCCATGAGACTCAAGTGCCTCGGAATTCTCCTGAAGCACCTCCAGCGCCAGCAGGATCGCTCGACGGTTGGCGGGATGCCTGAAATCCTCCTGATGCAAACTCATGGGAAATGCGCTGGCCAGCGCACGCATCAGAGAACGCATGGTCGGCACCGAGTCGCCAGGATTGGCTCGCTGCGCGCTGATCTCTCCTGCTACCATAAATAGAATGCCTAACGTCAAGGCGCCAACTACAGATCGTTTCCAAACTCGGTGGCTCATGATTCCTCCTCGTGATGTCTGGCGGACGCTATCATGCGCCGTGTTGCATCGCAGATAATACGACAGGTCTCTTCCTCTCGTGTCATTCCCGTATTGATGGTCATATTGTACAGTGTCGGATCCGCCCAGTCCATATGATATCGACGACTGAAATACTTTGCTCTGGCATTGTCCGTCCGACGAATTAATGTCATACTGTCGTTTCTGTCGAGGTTTTCACGCTTCATTATTCGGTCAGAGCGCAACTCTTCCGACGCGACAATCCTGACGTGAAGCGTGCGGGTTCGGCCAGCCAGCACGCGCTGAGCTCCTCGGCCCACGATAACCACATTATCTCTGCGCCAAAGTCGAATCAAGAGCCTCTCCAAAAACTCGTGATACGCTGCAGAATCCAAGGCATTCTCTTCATCTGGGATCAACAGGCTTAGGCCTGCCGCGTCGGCAAAACTCATGGATACCGGTGGATTCACAAGTGTATCCCACGGTTGTACGATCATCTCTTTAAGCCACTGTCTGATCGGGTTCACGAGCTTTTCGTCGTACCGCGACACTTCCAATTCCGAGACCTCGGCCTGTCGTGACAGTTCCAGGATTAGTGTCTTGTCAAAACACACGTATCCCAGTTCCTCGGCCACTTGCGCAGCGATGGCTTTGCCGTTGCTGCCCAGTTCTCGAGAGACGGTGATTACAGCCATGGCTCAATCCTCTCCGGAAACGAGAGGCAGCTTCTTCATTTCGGTCCAGGCAGACTCTATGACAGTTGTGGTCCCTGCGAAACCAAGGGTATCGGTCTGTAAGACGATATCGTAGTCGCTCGCATCATTCACGTCACGATTGAACATGGTCCTGGCAAACGAGGCCCTTTCCCGATCCACTCTTTCGGCGAGGGCAATAGCCTTTTCCTGTGAGATGCCATCACGCCGCATTATCACCTCTGACCGAAATTTCATGGACGCCTCAAGGCGTACATTCAGCGCATCCTTTAGAATGTAATTCGCACCTCGTCCAACGATGATCTGGGGGCCCTGCTGTGCAATCGTCAGAAGTACAATCGCCAAATGACGGCGATAGCCCATGGGCTCCAATACCTGCTCCTTGAGGACAACACGAACCATTTCCTGGATCCACGACTGGGTGCGCTCGTCCAGCGCTTCCACCATTCTGCTTCTGACCTGTGCACTCTCGGCCAACTGCTGTATGATATCCTTATCACGGATCTGCCACGTCTCACCGAGTCTCTTGGCAAGAAGCGCTGCTACGGTGTGGCCTCCAGCCCCAAATTGGCGAGAAATTGTTATAACGTTTTGAACACGCTCTTCCTGCTTGACCGTATCTCCCCTTAGCATAGTACACCTCAATTGCTGGTCAGGTGGCCGGTTCCGGTGGACGAACAGTGAGCACAGGGCACGGCGCTTTACGTACAATGCGTTCCGCGGTACTGCCGAGGAACGCATGACTCAAGCCTGTTCGGCCGTGTGTCGACACAACAATCAGATCGGTATCTTTGGACCGCGCCAGTTTGACGACCTCAACAAACGGCACCCCCATTGTCAGATGCGTCTCTACATCTACCCCTTTTTCTCGAATGGTGACCGCAATTTCCTCGAGACGCTCAGCCAGCATAGCCATCATGTCACGACTGTAATAGGCGGAAGGGATAGCCATAACATCTGCTTCCGTTCCACCAAAATATGGAGCCATGACGTGCATAAGAAGGATATCCGAATCGTAGCGCTTTGCATACTCGATGGCCATCTCAATCGCGTAATTACCAAGAGGTGAGAAGTCAGTTGGAACAATGATATGCTTCAGACTGATACGCTCCGTAGTTGCTCTCTCGGTTGACTGTGTCATGATGATACCCTCACTTTATCAGATGGACCGTCTGTGGCTTCTACAATCTATTAGCTCAAAATGCAACAAGCATGCCAGCGCGTCTCTACTTTGCGGTTGTACCCAAATCAGGGGCTGTTGAGATGACAACCGACTTCATCGAGCTCAAACGTGCCTGTAATCGCTCGCCGAAGGGTCAATTTCCTGACAATGTGGCGAGAGGGATTCTCAGCAGATTTCCTGATAGAGACAATATGTCAAACCCAACCTGTGCCCTCAATAGCGTGATGACATTCTGTCAAAACGGAACTCTGACACCCGAATAATTACCCTTATTGGGGGTGAATATCGTGGGATTAGCTCCATAAGACATGGCACATGGTTTGCAGCTCCAATGGATATAGAGAAGGTTATTGCCTCAATATCAAGTCCGATCGGAAGGTTGCTATGCACCAGTCAGCCGATCTACCAATCACACTCATCACACTCGGCGCTATTCTGATCGTCGGAGTAGCAACCGATGAGATCGGTAGGCGGACCACACTTCCCCGTGTGACGCTCCTCCTGGTCTTTGGCTGTATCATTGGTCCTTCGGTTCTTGATCTATTGCCTAAATTCGGCGAGCAGTGGTTCTCCAGCGTCTCCGTATTTGCCTTGATCATGGTCGGATTCCTACTCGGGGGCAAGTTGACATTGGGTACACTTCGTCTCTATGGTCAAACTGTAGTGTGGTTGTCAACAATGGTGGTTATCGGTACAGCTGCCATAGTGTTCGGTGGATTGATAGTCCTGGGAATCT
>JABIQT010000700.1 GCA_018667995.1 Candidatus Latescibacterota bacterium | reverse complement strand
CTTACTTCTATCCATGCCGATGAAATTGGGCGCTTGATTGCCTTTCTGTTTTCTATATAGGCCTCGCGCTCGGCTGGATCACGCACGAGCTCGACGGCGCGTTTGAGTTTCCTAGTTAATTCTGCCATATCGTGGTCCTTATTGCGAACACATCCAGCTATTTCGAAGGCAGTCCATGAAGTGGACTAAATCTCGAAGTGGCGGTATCATGTTCAGAATCTATGTCAAGCACCCAGCACCGGTGTTTCGGTTTGGAGGGCGGTTTCGGTTTCAACAACAGCTTCCTCTGGTTCCTCGGAATGTCCTCTTGGCAGGATTCGAACGAGGTAATCTTTGCACAGGACTCGGTAAGAGCATTCTTCGCAGAAGGGGATCATCTCTTTTCCCGTCAGCAGAGATTTCCGCAATTGCTTCATATCATCGCCGTTCCAGATTTCCTTCCAATCCTGCTCGTAGAGATTTCCGATCTGGATCGTATCCGCGTAGACCGCTCTGCAGCAGGGCCTAACAGCACCGTCCCAATTGATCCACATGGAGTCGAATGGGAATGAACAGAAATACTCAGTCGATTCCAGCGGAGGGAGGACCAGGTTGACGCCAACTTCTTTAGCACGGGCTTTGGCGATCTCGAAGTGATTTCTCGCATAATCAACGTGATTGAAAAGCAACTCGTCCACAAGATGGTCCGCATGGGCTTCCATGTGTGCCACGTACATGTTTTCGACACCGAGTGAAGCGGCGATATCCACCAATTCCACCGTTTCATGGACGTTCTTTCGCATTCCGACCATGGCGATGCCGATTTCTGGTTTCGTAACGCCGTGTTCCGCTTTTACCTCATTGAGGGTAGTGATATTCTGTACGAGCTTCGAAACGGGAATTCCTCGGATCTCCTTGAATGTATCTGTGCCATCGATGGACACCGCGATCTCATCCGCGCCCATTTCCACCAGTTTTTCACAATTCTTGCGTTTCAGTAAAACGCCATTTGTGTTGAAGACCACCTGGCAGTTGTACTTCTTTACGCGCTCGAGCATTTTAAAGAAGGTCTTGCTGAGCAGTGGCTCTCCAAAGATCTGCAGGATCACCTTAGGCGAGCTCTCCAGCATAGGTATAATCTTCTCGAATAACTCGACGGGAATATCGTCCTCTGGATTCTCTTCCTCATCCCAGAAAATCCGAGCGCAGAATTCACACTTGAGATTACACCTGTTGGTGGGTTCAATTGCGATGATGGTCGGTGGGAAAATATTGGTACCGCCAGTGAGTCGCGCGACAGGATATAGTAGTTTTTCGCGCAATCGTCTGACTGCGCCAAGTTTGATCTGGTGCCGCCCACCAGGCGTGCCAAGTAGACTTAACGCCTTTCGAGCACTGTGTATCATGATTTCCATCCTTTATATGCGCCATGAGTAAATAGCTGCCAGGGCAGATTCTTTTTGTTACAGATAACACCGTGACTCGAGATAGTCTTGCAGAGCTTCCTCCCAGAGACGTAACGGTGGTCCTCCCAATTCGTGCAGTCTGCTGTTGTCCAACACTGAATAAAGCGGGCGTCGGGCCGGTGAATTGTATTCGGCCGTTGTTGTTGGTGTGACGTCCGCTTTTATGCCGACTTTCTCAAAAATCGATCGTGTAAATTCCGCATATGAGCAAGCCCCGCTGTTGGTGATGTGATATGTCCCGATCACATCATCCTCGACAAGAGTTGCTACCTTCTGGGCCAGGTCTGCGGTAGCGGTCGGGGTCATAATCTGATCATCGACCACGGTTACTTTGCCACGCTCTCGGCCCAGCTTAATCATTAGCTCAACGAAATTCAATCCCTTCCCCGCACTACCACTTCCGGCTTTGCCATAGAGCCCGGTTGTACGGACGATCAGGTGTTTTGGTGATGTAGCACGGACAAGGTGCTCCCCCGAGAGTTTGCTGACGCCGTAAACACTCAACGGTGCCGGAGAGTCCTCCTCGGTATAGGGCTGGTCTGCGTTACCATCGAACACAAAATTAGTACTAAAGTGTACCAGTTTGGCCGATTTAGAATCACATGCCTCTGCCAGATTACGCGGGGCGACTGTGTTGACGGAAAATGTCTTCTCCGGGAACGCCTCACACTCATCAACTTTATGGTAAGCAGCGGTATTTATGACAACGTCAGGTCGGTACGCCGAAAAGGCTTCATCGACACTTGCCCGCTCTCCTATGTCTAGCTGGGAATGGGGAAGAACTGTCAATTCGTGATGGGTTAAAGTAGTCTGAAGATCCGTCCCCAGCTGACCGCTTGAACCTGTGATCAGGATCCGCATTCCAGCCCATTCCTCGGTAGATACATGGTCATACGCGTTTCTTTATCCTTTTCAATCCGCTGTAAAGAGATGACTTCTTCATTTTGATCAGCATCCGGCAAAACCGGTCATCCAGTGGAGATATCGTCTGGTTCAAGAGTCGGTTGCCTGCCGGCCGTTTGAATGGATTGTGGCAAAACTCAGCCAAGGGCGCAACGGTTGTTGTCCAGTTAAGCTTCTCTCGTATCATTCTTTGAGCGTTGCGGCTTTTTTGCTGCATATCATCCGGTTTGTCGAATACAGTGTTCAATATTCGATCGATATCATCAGTGTTCCCGGGGTCGGTCGTCCATCCGGCATCATAATCTGCGATATAGGCGGACAGTTCTGAATAATCGTTGTAAAGCACCGGCAATCCGCACCAGAGTGCGACAACGGTTCTCGTCGTAAATGCCAGCTCCCGCTCTACATTTCGAGCCATCAGGTCAATAAAGATGGATCCACTCTTGGACCGTCGCGTAAGATCCTCGAAGGGAACCACCCCCGCAAATTCCACCCTGGGATGGGACCTCAGTGTTTCGATGATCTCCGGCGTGGTCCCGGTCGGAAATGGAAATGTGGGATGCGGTCCCGCGAATACCAGTAATCTTCCAGATTGTCGCTCATCAATTTTCTGGATCACGCGCTTCAGTACTAGTGTTGGGTCCTGCCAAGGCAGAAAGATCCCCCCATATACAAAAACAGGTTCTTCAGGGCTTTCCAATGGCTCCGGCGTATCAGGGTCCAGTGACATAGGAATAGCTGGACAGACGTCATTCTTAACATCATGGCCAGACATATGAAGCCAAGGAAGAAAATAGTGTCGTTGTACCTCTCCCGCACAGGTGGTATAATCAGCCTTCCCAAGTGCCTGCAGCTTGAGAAAGGGCATCATCTGTTGATCTTCAACTTGACTATATAGGCTCTCTATCAAATATGGCCCTGTCAGATCAACTGCTACTGGTATATCCTCGCTCTCGGTTAGTAAATTGGCCCAGGTCCATCCTTGGAGGACAATCACCGACGGAGCCTGCTTCTCAATGGCCCTATCTAACTCGTGGTAGTCAAAGGCTGCGTCGGTGATCTCCGCGGGTGGCTCTGGGATATGGGCCACTACGTCCATTGGCAACGAATAGACTACATCGCATCCCTGGGCCTTCAGCCCTTCCCCCAGTGACCAGGCACGCAAGCCGGCTCCGGTGGTCGGTACGCCACCGAAAGGCAGTGGTTGACCGCAGATAATCTGCACTCGCGGCCTCACGTGCTATACCGCAACCTTGCGAAGTTCGGCCGTCTTCGGGCCCGAATCCGTAATATGAAACTCGCTCTTACGAAGCAACTGGCATCCTTCACAAGCTTCTGGCACGATCTCACTTTCGAAATCAGATCGAAACTTTGTCCACTTTGCCGAATTCCAGACTGCATCAAATCCCTCGTCGTGCACGTTTCCAAAGATCAGGCCCGTATTCTCCAGATAAGATCCGTCAGGCATCATCCTCGGCGTCGGATGGCCGAGATTGACACATGGTGACACCTCTCCTGTCGCCGCGATATAAACTCCACCTTGTTGCATCGGGTTACAGGTTTTGGTGAACCCATATTCGAAGGTGGGCAGCAACAACCGTGTACCACGTTCCTCGGCTATGAGACGTGCCTGTGCAAATTTCGACTTCATCTCATCATAGGGTATTTCGGGCTGGTCATCAGAAAATGGAAAGAGAATCTGTTGCACATCATTTGTCTTTGAAACCACATCCTGATTCTTGATATGAATCTGATCGAATCCGATATCCGAAGCGAGTTCAACAAAATCAGGAACTTCCGGCATGTTGGCACGATTCATGGTAAATGTTGTCGAAAGAAAAGGGCCATTATACTCTGCAGTCCGGTATTCATCCCGCAATTCGACGAAGTGTTTGCAGTTTTTGACCACCTTGCCGAGATCGCCACCAACTCTTATTCCAGAAAATGTACCCGGGTCGGCACCGTCAATGGACACGAACATCCAGTTGACCTTGTGCTCAAGCAACTTGCGGCCGCGACGATCGTCGAGCAACGTGCCGTTACTAATGAACCCCGCGGTACATCCTTGATCATGGGAGATATCGATCATCTCAAAAAGTCCCTTATGGAGGAGCGGTTCGCCCCAACCGGTCAGGTCTACATTGTCGTAGTTCTTTAGCGTCGGTATCAAGTTTCGAAACGCATCCATGGACAAGTCTCGCGGTTTGTAATCGTAAGATAACCGCGGGCAGGTCACACAGAGCAGATTGCATCGGTCCGTAGATTCAATGACGATGGACCTATATGGTCGCGGTTTATGCAAGAGATTCCTAATCTTGCTGCGTATCCCCAGTCCGAACATTCGATCCCCCTTTATATTCAAACGAGCGCCCGGCTATGGCCGTAATTTGGCCATATACCTTTGAAAAAGCGCTCGATCATATGCATCAAGATACGACGTCCTCAGAATCATCATACAATAGAGCACTGTGAAGAGAATTCCTTCTCCACAGAGCAGTGAGAACGTACTAAAGCGTGATACCGGATCTACGAGCGGTATCACCACCAACTGTACACAGAAAACAACGATACCGGCAATTCCGCCGGCTGCAAGCGGCATGCTGTACAAGGCCTGCAGGAATGGAAGCAGTGGACGTCCCAAGAATTGGTGAAATAGCCGGTAGAAGTAAACGGCAGAAACAGTCAGCGAAATTGTAATAGCTATGGCTGGGCCGTAGAAGCCCAATGACTGAATCAATGTGACGCTTAATACTACAGAAAGTAATCCAAGTAATACGCCGAACTTCATCTCGAAATCGGGCCTGCCCATCCCCACTGCAATTCCGGTTGCCACGCCGGTACTCAGATTGGCGTAATATCCTAAAACAACGATCTGTATCAACAAGATTGTCTCATCTATCATCTCATAATCTCGACCCAACCAGGTCCACATTATGAGCGAAGCGGCGACCGCTGAAAAAACACAAACCGGAGTACTGATCAAGAGGAGGTAGCGAGTACCCCGTTCGTAAAACTCTCGGGAACGACTGTCTTCGTCACGTGCCTCTAACTCTGAAGTAGCAGGAATAACTGCAGATGGGATCATCAAGAGCACCGTCCTGACGCTTCCGATGAATCCGGCAGCGAAATGATAGGGCGGTGTTAACCCAACGTGCAGGTAACGAGAAACAAGTGGTCGATCGATTTGAAATGTCAACAGGTTCGCCAGTTTCGCTACCTGCAGCTTGGTGCCAAAACTGAACATACGGCGAAACATCGTCCAATCCAAGCGAAACGGGTTGATCCTCAACTGTGGGTATATTCTATAAGCCGCAAACAGCGTTATAATTGACCCAACAATAGCTATGACACCGTTGTTTATGACGAGACCACGAAGTCCATAGCCAGACTCTATCACTATGTACGTACCAATTAACGTGAGCAGTGAAGATACCATGCCAATCTTGTTGATGACATCCATCCGCTGGAGACCCGTCATAACCATGCCGAATACAGATGAGGTCATGGCGTATCCGAAGATCACAATTGACCAGATGATTGCAAACTGGCTTTCCTCCATTACCTCCTGGTCCAGCCTGTCAGGTGACCATTTCAACAGGTCCATTATTGGTGCGTAAAACAATAATACAGCTCCGACCATTACCAACGAAAATGCAATGTAGTATATGAATCCAATACTCAAAACTTTGTTGAAGCTCTCATAATCCTGCTTCGTATAGTATTCAGCAAGGTACTTATCGAATGAGCGAGCCAAGCCCAAATCCAACAGGCTGAAATATCCCGACAGAATTCCTACGATGCCCCAGATTCCATAGCGTTCATTCCCGATACTAAGAGCTACATAGGGAGTCAGGTAGAACCTGATGCCCATCGACCAGATATGTCCCAATGTGTTGAAAAGGGTATTTCGAATCACTTTTCCTGAAAAACTCTGATCGCCCTTCTGTTCAGCTGATTCTTGGGGCTCACTCACTGTCTCATCACGTGCCATTGACTCCACCATTAGACGGAGTAGTTGCCAAGGTATCTACCAGAGCGCCCACTACGCGAATTACATCTTCATCATGCATTCCTGGGTACAAAGGAAGCGTTACTTCCCGTCTTGTGACCATTTCGGTCAGAGGGAGCATGCCTTCCTGAAAGCCAAATCTGTCTCTGTAATAGGAAAACAGATGAACTGGAGGGTAGTGGATACTGGTCTGGATCCCTCGTTCCTTCATGCCATTCATAAAGGCCGCCCGGTCGATTTCCTGCGCAAGGAGGAGAGGGCATATGTGGCAGGCTGAAATCCCGTCTGCCGGGTCAAACGGAACCGCAATCTTATCGATTTGACGGAGTTCTGTCAAGTATTTTTCCATCAAGGCTTTACGTCTGTCATTATTCTTAGAAAGGCGTCCTAGTTGCGTAAATCCAATGGCTGATCGGATCTCATCAATACGGTAGTTGAATCCAAGATCTACGACATCGTAGCTGTGTGCGTGGCCCCTGACCCGGTCCCATGTAAAGGAAGTCATACTATGGGACCTCGCGCGCCGAATCCGATCCGCGAGTTGATCGCTGTTTGTGACAACCAATCCACCTTCGCCGGTACTCATGTTCTTGTTCGAGAAGAAACTGAAACAGCCGACATCGCCAATTGTTCCCAACTTGCGCCCACCAAGTTCTGAACCGGGCGCGTGAGCTGCATCCTCGATCAGGTATAGGCCGTGTCGATCGGCTATTTCCTTGATCCGATCCATAGCGGCGCAATACCCCGCATAGTGTAGAACCACAATGCCCTTGGTGCGTGACGTTATTCGGCGCTCCACGTCATTCGGGTCAAGATTGAAATCCTTCTCGCTTGTGATCTCCGCAAACACCGGAGTGGCACCTGTGTATAGGATAGAATTGGCGGTTGCAATGAACGTTAGAGATGGACAGATGACCTCGTCTCCGGGCCCAATGTCATGGACGTGGTGGGCAAGATGCAGTGCGGCTGTTGCATTGGTAACAGCAATTGCGTGCTTCACGTTAAGAAATTGTGCAAAAGCTACTTCAAAGGCCTCCGTTCTTGGCCCCATGGTGAGCCAATCGGATTCAAGGACGTCTACCACACTCTGGATCTCTTCGTCTCCGATCTCCAATTCGGACAGTCTGAGAGCCCAGGTAGCGTCGGCCTTCTTCTCTATATTAGACATGGTAAGTGCCCGATATTAGACATGGTAAGTGCCCGGGTTGTAATGGTCGATGTTTGAGGAAATCCACCGAATAGTCTGCTCGAGGCCGTCTTCCAGGCTCACTGAAGGTCGCCAGTCAAGAATCAGTCGTGCTTTTTCGATTTCAGCTAGTAATTGTCGGACCTCACTCTTGGCGGGGCGGATCCGCGAAGGGTCCTTGACGAGCGGCACATCCCGACCTGTCAAATGCTGTATCTTCTGTGCAAGGTCACCGATCGATATCTCAATTCCAGTTCCGACATTGATTACTTCACCGATCGCTTTATCTACCGTTCCGGCTGCGAGAAAGGCCTCGACCAGATTCTGTACGAAATTGAGATCACGGGTTGGTGTTAAATCACCGACCAGGATCTGATCCATAGTAAGTGCCTGGGTAATCAGAGTGGGAATGATGGCTCTGGTTGATTGACGCGGCCCGAATGTATTGAACGGCCGTATGGTCACCGCGGGCAAATCATAAGACAACACAAAGCTCTCAACTATCTTGTCCGCAGCAATTTTGCTGGCAGCATAGGGCGACTGCCCCTGCAGTGGATGGGCTTCATCAATTGGCACATATCGCGCTGTTCCGTAGGTTTCACTGGTCGACGTATGGACCACCCGAACATTCCCCTGCGATCGGGCGGCATTTACCACATTCAGCGTTCCCAACACATTCGTTTCCACCACTTCTCGTGGGCGTAAATAGGAATAGGGGATGGGGATGATGGCCCCCAG
>JABIQT010000075.1 GCA_018667995.1 Candidatus Latescibacterota bacterium | reverse complement strand
CTCGCTCTTGCAGAGGAACAGGCCAAATGGGCGCTGGCATACATCAGCGACATCGGTCTGCGAACTGGAAAAACGGTTCGCGATGATGTGATAGGTCGACGAATCGTCGGCACTCTAACCCGCAGTGTGGAAGGCGGCACTCGATGAAAGCTGGAAGCAGTGTAATTCGAATCAACCTCATCTTTAAACTAACAGCAACCAGTACAGGAGTCCTCTTAGGAGTTCTCGCCTCGGTAATGTTGTGCGGTTCCGTTCTGGCCCAGGAGGACGATCCGGGCTATGTGGACTTTGGCACATTGGACATACCATTCGAAGGCGAATCCAGCGTGGAGATACTACTCCGGCGACCACTGCTTCGCATGGTCGCGGAATCCTCACGTGAGGAGGACCCTGAGTTCTCGGAACTGCTGGCGCGATTGCAGCTCATCCACGTACAGTCCTTTCCTTTCGATGCCGACGACGCCGAGTATATCAATGAGAGGGTGTACCGTGCCGCGGAGCGTTTCGACCGGCGCAATGATTGGGAGCGCGTCGTACGCGTCATCGGGCGCCGAGAGTCGAGCTTCATCAGCCTCAAGATGGACAGGAATCGAGTAACCGGACTGCTCCTGATGGTTGTGGACCCCAAGCATGAAGTATTCTACGTGAACATTGTTGGCGATATAGACATGGCACAAATCGGTAGAATCGGCCGAAGATTCAAAATCTCACAGCTGGAAGACCTGAAAGTGCCCAAGTAGCTCACCTGACGGGCCACACTGGATATAGGAGGCGAACATGCCTGCGCGATCTTTCAAGATTTTATTCATTCTTCTCACCACCTTTATCGGTGCAACTACCAGGCCGGTTTCCGCAGAAGAGACATCCCACGTGCTCCAGGCCTTGTATATCAAAGACATCGATATGGACCGGGGCCCTCTCGCCCGAGGCATGGATTCGCTGTTCCAGTTATTCACACCGGGTGGACGAGAGGCCAGGAGTATTCTAAGGGATGTCAGAAACATAAAAATGGCGGTCTATGAGACCTATGACATTCGGAATGAACGGCAGGCCCTTCAAGACCTCATGGAGGACCTGCAGGACGACGGTTGGGACACAGCTCTTAAGGTTCGAGAGCGGGATGAGCAAGTCTGGGTCATGGTACGGAGTGGTCGCGACTACATTCGCGACGTGTATATCATCTCTATAAATCCTGATGAGCTGATTCGCGTGGAAGAGCGTCGTCCGGACAGGAGAATGATCGCGGAAGCGATCGACCACTCAAAATGGGAGAACGGTCGATCCGAGTATAAGGAGGAGTGGGATCGCTCCAGTAGGTGGCTACGGAGATCCTGGGAGCACCAGACCGCTGCGCTGGACGATGTCTGGCCTGACGGATACGATGATGTGCACCTGCGCTACAATCGCGTTGACGGCGCCTATTCGGGACTCCGCGTCGGTGGGAATTACCGCAAGACGGCCGTCGGCATAACGCGATTCGGAGAACTTGGCTATGCATTTGGAAGCAAGCGCTGGCAGTATCAGACGGGTGCAGAAATGTACAGCTTCCTCTCACGAATGCACATGTTGTCAGCCGGATTCAGTATCCATGACAGAACCGCCACGCAGGACGCATGGATCGTGGGTGAATGGGAGAATACGACATCCAGCGCCTTGTTGAGGGAGGACTACAGAGACTATTACCGCACAAAGGGAATGAGCGCATACGGTGCCTATCACATCGGCCGCTCGATTCACATAAGCGGTCGTTATATGCATGAGGATCTTACATCGCTGCCAAACACCGTAAACTGGAGCCTGTTTGAACACCGGTACGCCGATGCCGCCTTCCGGCCAAACCCAACCATCGACGCAGGTGAGCTCAATAGCGTACAGGCCCGGATACGCATAGACACACGGAGACAAAGACGCGGCAACAGACGGGGCTGGTTGCTTTCAGGTACTATGGAGAATTCGGGCGGCATTCTTGGAGGAGACTACGGTTTCGAGCGCTATACGGTCGGCCTGCGGAGATACCAACCCCTTGGCCGTGATATGCGTCTCGACCTGCGGGCACGCGCTGGCGCCGCCGACGGTACTGTGCCTGTACAGTATCTGTACGACCTGGGCGGCATTTCCACCATGCGTGGGTACGGCTTTAAGGCGTTTACAGGAGACAGGATGGTTCTGTTGAACGCCGAGTACTGGATCGACGACGATATGTGGGTGAATCAGTGGCCCATGGATCTGTTCACGGTCGGTGGTTTTGTAGATGCCGGTACCACCTGGTTCTCCAAGGCGCCAGCCGGATTGCCGCCAGGAATCGTACCCCAGTTGGACCCAAATTTCCGCTACAGTGCTGGCTTCGGCGTCGAAGCAGCCGGTCTGCGTTTTTACTTCGCACGTCAATTGGATTCAACCGATCGTGACTGGAAAGTATCGTTGCGGATCAATCGGAGCTTTTAATTGGGTGGGATGTATCGGCTATTGGTGCGGGCGCCTTAACCCGCAGCCTCTACTACTGCTTTGTCCTTGGCCAATTCCTCGTGCTTCCGCCCCAATTTAAGGGATGTCCATGCCCAGATTCCAGCCAGTGGAACGGCGGCGAATGCGATCCCCGCTAAGGTGAAGCCCAGTGCCTGGAGCCCGGAATAGGCCCAGGCGCTGACGGCATCGCCGCCCCGGTAAACCACCGTATCGATGAAATTCTTGGCCTTATACTTCTCTTCCTTTCCGACGACCACGTACAGCATTTCACGCGCGGGCCGCATGATGGCATAGTTTCCCGCACGGCGTAATACTTGCACAGCGATCAAAACGGAAAGCACCGGCGAAAATCCCAGGACGAGGAATCCGACTCCCAGTCCGATAAGCACGAATGCCAACGTCCAACCGACGCCCAGACGACTCACAATACGCCCGGTCAAGAAGACCTGGAGCACGATAGTCAGCGCGTTAACCGCAAAATCCATGGCGGCAAAAACGGTCGTTCGCTCCGACGGGTCGGCGAAGCTGTCCCTGATGATCTGTGCCTGCTGGAAATAGAGGAATGTGGCCAGTGTGGACAGCAGCATGATCAACAGGCAAATCCCCAGCAGATACGGTGATTTCAGTACCAATTGTATCCCTGCGAATACTCCGCCGCCCATGGCCTTACTCTCCGGCGCTACATCCGACTGGACCTCCCGTTCCTGCTGTAAAGATTCGGTTTTCTCACGCCAGATTATAAGTCTCTTGACGCTGACCACCGCCCAGGCAAGGAACAGCGCGGATAACAGAAGGAGATTTGTTGGGCCCAACGGAATAGCCAGCGCGCAGCCAGAGCGGGACCAAGCAGCGCTCCGGCTGTTCCCCCTGCAGCTATGAATCCAAATAGGCGTTTCGCTTGCTCGCTGGAGAAAACATCCGCCATGAAGCTCCAGAATATGGAGATAATGAAAAGATTGAACACGCTGGCCCAGATGAAAAATGCCCGTGCCACATAAGCGTGGGTAATGTCGGAGGAAAAGAGGACATAGAATAGCAGAATATTCGCAATGAAGAACCCATATATATAGGGTATCAGTTTGCGGCGACCGTAACGCGATGATGCCCAGCCGAACAGAGGGACTGCCGCGAGCATAACCAGGAAAGTGCCGGTGAACATCCATTGCAGATTTTCCACCCCTCCCGCAATACCCATCTCATCGCGCATGGGCCGCACAATATAGAATCCACACAACACCGAAAGGAAATAACTGAAGGCCCAGAAGAGCGCCCGGATCTCGGTTGGTTCCACTTTCACCAATCGCTGCAACCAGGTGTGAATGGCTGAGGGTTCCCCGGTGGAGGGAGTTCTATTGGCGGCGGTTTCGGTCATAAATGTCTCGGCATCTGTTGTTGGTGGGCTCGATATATGTGCAATGGTCAGGAAAATCAGATCTCATTCAACGGGTCAAGAGGGCAACCCGTCGTAGAACTGTTCCATGCGCGTCCGCATAGCGGCGTCCGGCATTCTG
>JABIQT010000076.1 GCA_018667995.1 Candidatus Latescibacterota bacterium | reverse complement strand
CTCCAGTTCAACCTTCTTCCTGGCGGCATTTCCCAGCCTATGTCGGATTTCATCGTCCGTAAGCAAGGTTTCCATGGCGTCCGACAGTGCGGCTCCATCCTTGGGCTCCGTTAGCAGTCCATCAACACCTTCGGTGACCAGCTCGGGAATGCCGGTGATCCGAGTCGCGACGACGGGCAGCTCCATGGCCATTGCCTCCATCAGGACCAGTGGAATTCCTTCCGATAGACTTGGGAGCACAAATATATCCGACCTGCGATACCAATCCAACACCGCGGGGCGCTTGAGCGGACCGGTCAGCGTCATGAAGGTCTCTAGCTGCAGTTCGGAGATCTTACGTTCCATTTGCTCTCTGTCGTCTCCGCCGCCCACGATGACACATTCGAAAGCATGTCCCCGGTCCCGTAGCCGCCCGCAGGCATCTATGAGATACGTAAGACCTTTCACCTCGCGAAACCAGCTCACACAGAGAATTACGGGTATAGAGTCTATGTTTCCGCGAGCTGGTGGAACGCTGAAACAGTTCAGATCGAGACCACAGCGAATCACTTTGATCTCAGTTAGTTTCGCAGCCTCTACCTCTGATTTCAGACGCCGGACATTGTAGTCGGAAATTGTTATAAACGGCCGCGCCCGCTCAATCAACAGTGGCAGGAATGAACCTCGCTTCAGCAGAATCTCAGTTCCGTGTCCGGTGCAGCTGAAGGGTATATCCAGCGCTTCCGCACTAATAAGTCCCACCAAGGCCGCAGCGTTCGCGAAGTGGGCATGAATACGTTCCACGCCAAGTTCTTTCAGGTCATTTGATAGCGACAATGTTCTGAGCGTTTGTACAAACCCAACGAAAGGTAGGGCCCTTCTGATGCATGCCAACTGTCGCCGGGGACTTCTTATCAAGAACCATAGAGCCAGTAGATACGTTGAAAGTGATCCGGCCTGACGCATTTGAATTACGCGCTCCTTCAGCTCGTCTGGTGCCGCTTCAAGCGGCGTAAGCTCTCCCCAGACTGGCACAATCCAGACCTGGTGCCCCATTCGTAGAAGGACCTTCGCTTCGTCCTCATACACCGGCTGGTTCAGGACGGGATACTGATTAACGAAGTAGACGATTCGCACCTATGGAGCCTCTGTTACAGGTTATGTCATCGCAGGGACGAGGGTAGAAGCTTCGGCAACACGCGTGTACGCCAGAGCTCCCGGTATTCAGGATCGAAATTCACGAGAGGTATCAGGTAAATAATGAAAAGGAGCGATGCGAGCAAAGCCAGCTCCGGGAGACCTTGAGTGAGCTCCCACCAATATCGAACTGTCCATACGATGACTCCCGCCAGCGATGCCGAGGCAATGGGGAGAGCGACCGTCTTCCAAAGACTGGACCATGTAAACGGGATGATTCGACGAACGGCCACATACGACGCCAGGAGCGAACCAACAGCCCCAAATGTGAAGAGCCAGCAAACGCCCGTCACGCCCCAGAAGTGGATTGCGGGATAGAGAAACGCGAGCATACAAACAAACTGCCCTCCTGCAATCTTCATCGATATGGCCGGGCGTCCCGTCGCCAGAAAAACACTGCCGGTACCAGAGCCGAGAGCCCGAAGCAGGCCGAAAATACAGAGTATCCGCAACGGGGCTATCGCATCCGCCCATTTGTCTTGATATATCGTGGTTAGAAAATCCCCCGTCAACATCACGATCAGCAGCGATACGGGAATGTTAACAGATGCGGTGTGTTTCAGGGTCTTCAAGAATGCATGGGACAGCTCATCAGTTCGGTGCGATAACTGGGTAAACACTGGCATCATCACCCTAGCGATCACATTTGTGATGTTTGTGGCCGGAAGATTTGCAAGGCGATAGGCGGTAGTGTAGATCCCTAACACTTGCATGCCAAGCATACGTCCGATGGCCGCATCGTCAATATTCCTGATGCCGAAATTGACGATTGTCGCGCCAAAAACATATTTGCTGTACGCAAACAGATTCTGGACCGCACTCCGGTGAAATCTGAATGAAGGCCTCCACGGCGATAGTATCCACACCGCTGCCAATCGGACAAGCTCTCCTACGAGTTGGGCGATCACAATGCTCCAGTATGAAAATCCATACCATGCCAGGATCACGGAACCAATGCTGTAGATAGAGAGATTGAGGGTGTCGGGCAGGGAGGCCCTTTTGAATTTAATATCCTTTTCCAGAAGAGCGGCCGGAATTTCGCCAAAAGACTGAATTACAAGCGTCAATCCGAGGATCCGAACAAGCTGGGTTATTGCCGACTCTCGGAAGAATTCTGCAAGGAGCGGCGCAGCAAGGAAAAGGATGCCATAGAGGACGACACTGATTATCGGTAACAGATAGAATGCGGTATCTGCTGCCTCAGTGACATTCTCTTTCTGGTAGATCAATGCTCGGTTTAGTCCCATTTCACGGAACAAACCTGTACTGCTTGTTACGAGCCAACCAAGAGCTACCAGCCCCAGCTCTTCGGGAGTAAGCAACTTCGCCAGGACCAGCATGGTGCCAAAACTAAGCACGCGGGATATGGCGCCGGTAACGCCAACCCAGAATACGCCGCTGACGGCACGCTGTTTGAGTGTATCTGGCACGGACGCTCCAAAGTAACACTCATAGGCCGTCTATGAGCGGGATCCAATCTATAGAGTCCATCGCTCGTCACACACAATATATTGATTTGGTTATGGGATTCCCTGCCGACGAAACGAGTACGGTCGTTCCAGATGCAAAGGTG
>JABIQT010000077.1 GCA_018667995.1 Candidatus Latescibacterota bacterium | reverse complement strand
TGCACGAGTCCTTCTTTGACGAAGGCCTTGAAGAGGAACTCGGTCCAGTATTTGATGTGGTCCTGTTGTCGGATGTTATCGAACATGTGCCGCAACCTCTTGATATGTTACGACGAGCCAATCGCGTGCTGCAGACGGACGGTATCGTGGTTATCGTTACCATTAATTTCGACTCCTGGCTGTGCCGTAAATACCAGATCAAACCTAGTGAACATCCCGTGTATTTCTCGCCTAAATCGCTCGATATCACGCTTAGCATGAGTGGTTTTGTGACCCTGGCCTGCCAATCCTACGTGCGCGACCGTGACCTATCCCAGATGGCCTTCAGCTCCACCGAGACTGGAGGTGCCGAACTCATGATTTCACGTCTGGTTGGGGCTCATCCCCTGATCAATGCGGCGGCCACAGGATTTATGAAGCTGCTTGGAAAAGACGAACTACTTGGTATAGGCCGGAAGGTGGACGGTTGATGAGCACCCGATCTCTCGACGCAGGAACCGCTACCTGGCAGGAATGTCAGACATATCTGGATCTCTATCCTTTCGCTATCCTACCGTTGGGTGCCACGGAGCAGCATGGCCCCCATCTCCCTCAGAATACCGACACGATTCTTGCGGGTGAACTCGCCAACGCCGTCGCGAAAAAGAGCCGGGGTCTGGTCCTTCCGGCAATTCCTATAGGGTATTCCTGGGTATGGCGTGACTTTCCAGGCTCCTTGACCTTTTCGTTCGATACGTTCCGATCCGTGTTACGTGACATAGCCGGTAACATGGACAGGCACGGATGCAAGGCCTTGATGTTTCTGTCGGCCCATGGTGCCAATCCGGCCCCCATAAAGTACACGATACGGGAGCTGGCCGACGAGATGGACATGAAGCTACTGAACGTCTTCTACCCGGACCTTGCTGAGATTATGTGGGATGCCGATTCGGTTGCGTGGAAGCCTATGAACTTCCATGCAGAGGAATTTGAGACATCATTGATGCTGCATCTGCGCCCGGAACTCGTTCGGATGGACAGAGCAGTGAGTGAGTATCCGGCGCACTCACGTGAATACGACATTTCAAATTTACCCATGGGCGCCTTGAGCGAATCAGGTGTTTTCGGCGATGCCACTGTAGCTTCCGCGGACAAGGGGCAACGCTGGTTTGACGCTTGTGTCGATCGTATTGCTGACATCTGGTCTAAGGCCCTGGAGCAGGATTGATGGTAAGCAGAGCGCAGAATTTCGATCGGGAATCCATGCCTTCCTGGGCCTTACCCGCTTACCGTGCGACGCAATATCGTCTACACCATATCGGTATTTGGCACTGACTACGTTCATGTAGAGCAATTCAAGAGGGAGGAATTATGGCTACCGTTATGACACTTAACGGTGAGGTCAGAGGCGAAGATCTTGGGGTGGTCGACTATCACGAGCACCTTGCCTTCGATGCTCCGGAATGGTTGTTGAAAGAAGATCCGGATTTTGCTTTGAATAATCCAGAGAAGTCTGCGGAGGAGCTGACTACGTTTGTTCACGCCGGCGGCCGTACAATCATCGATATGACGGCCATTGATTTTGGTCGTAATATTGCCAAGATGCAGCGTGTCGGCGAACTCGTCCCCCAGGCGCATATAATAGCAATCACGGGATACAATAAACCCTATTTCTGTGATCCCTCCGTATTTGAAACGCCCGACGCGGATCTGATAAAAGACTGTATCAGCGATATTGTGGACGGCATAGACGGAACCTCCGTGAGAGCAGCGATCGTGAAGGGCGGTAGTGGCTACAATACCATGAACCAACAGGACCGGAAGCTGCTTCGTGTGGCTGCCAAGGTGCATCTTGAAACGGGTGTGCCGATCATCACACATACCGAGGGCGGGACAATGGGGTTTGAACAGGTGGAGTACCTGGTATCCCATGGCGTGAAGCCGGAACGAATCTGCTTGAGCCACATGGATCGGAATCCCGACTTCTGGGAACACCGGCGGATCACCCAGTCTGGCGCATATGTAGGATATGACTGTCCCGGAAAGACAAAATACGGACCCGACGAATATCGCAATAGCGTGTTGCGCAAAATGATAGACGAAGGACAGGGAAACCGGATCCTGCTCGGTAACGATCTGGGGCGACCAAGTTACTGGCGATCTTACGGAGGGGGACCGGGCTTGGATTTTGTGCTCACGAAGTATATTCCCCGGCTCAAGGCTGAACTGTTCAATCATGCCGCTATCGACGATCTGCTCATTAATAATCCGCGAAGATTCCTGACGGGGGAATAAGTAAGCTATGTCTCTCGTAATGGGCATCGATCTTGGCACGTCGAGTACCAAAACCATTATACTGGATCAAGGAGGCACGCCGGTCGCAACGGCAAGCGCATCCTATCCCATGTCTACGCCCCGACCGGGATGGGTTGAACAGGCGCCCGATGACTGGTGGCACGCCGTATGTGTAACCATACAAGAGAGTATCGCCAGTCTGCCCGTCCCTCTGTCCGCATCGGATATTCAGGGAGTCGCGCTTTCCGGCCAGATGAACGGTGCCGTACCAACCAATCAACATGGAGAGCCACTTCGATCCGCAATTCTATGGCTTGATGGCCGGTCACAGACGGAATGTGATCAGGCCAACGAAAGAGCGGAACGGCAGCTCAGGGAACGTGCGCTCACAATCCTGAATCCCGTAAATACTCTGGCCAAGATACTGTGGCTCCAAGGTAACGAGCCGGATGTCTACCGTGCGTCAAGGTGGGTACTGATTCCCAAGGATTGGGTTCGGTTTCGCCTCACAGGAGAGATGTTCTCGGACGTTTCTGATGCGTCTGTATCCGGTGCCCTGGATCTCTACAACCGTGCCTGGAGTGGAGAGATATTAGAGAGCGTGGGGGTCCGTGATGATTTGTTCCCAGAAGTAGTGGAATCAACCGCTCCTGCTGGTTCTGTTTCCCAGAGCGCTGCAGATGCTACGGGACTTGTCGCCGGCACGCCGGTCTGTGCCGGAGGCGGTGATATGGCCTGTATGGCCGTGGGAAGTGGTGCCATAAAACCAGGAATAGTGGGGATAGGGATAGGCACGGCAGGACACGCAATCACCTTTGCTCAAGATCTGCATGATGGGGCATTCAATCAGCTGTGGCCCATGTGTCACAGCGTCCCTGATGCTTATTTCTGGTTGGGATGCAGTTACACTGGGGGAGGCAGCCTATCGTGGTTTAGTGAACAGTTCGGCGACGACTATGAATCGCTCACGACTATGGCCTCGGAAGCGCCAGTCGGAAGCGACGGGCTTTTCTTCATGCCGTGGCTGGCAGGGACGGGGACACCTCATCCGGATGCCAGGGCGCGCGGAGGGTGGTTGGGACTTACCCTTCAGCACGGAAAGCGCCACATGGTTCGATCATTGATGGAAGGCGTTGCCTTTGATCTGCGGCAGGCCCTTGACTGTATTCATGGTATAGGCTTACCTGTGACGGAAATTCGCCTTGGCGAGGGCGGAGTCAGGTCAAAGCTGTGGAGACAGATTCTGGTGGATGTGTTCGGTCAAGAAGGGCGTCTCATGGAACTCGGTGATGCTTCCGCAATCGGTGCCGCTCTGATAGCGGGGGTTGGTGTCGGGATATTCAAGGATTTTGAGGAAGCTTGCAGCCGAACCGTTCAATTGACGGATCACGTATGTCACAGACCGGACAGCGTCACGTTGTACGATGCCTATTATCAGCACTATTGTGCCTTATATCCAACGCTGAAGCCGTGGTTTCACCAAGGTAAAGCATAACAACAAGAGCCGTGAATTATAGCCCATAGACGGCTATATTCAGGGCCCAAAATGAGGAATCTGACTTGGACAACGAGAACAAGACCACAGGAGAAAACGTGCGGTATACCCGTGTCCTGATTAAGTTGAGTGGCGGTGCTCTTGCAGGCGAAAGGCCCTGGGGTTTTGAGCCGGATGCTCTGAATCACATCGGGGAAGAAGTAATGAATCTCCGGAGCTTAAATGTCCAGGTCGGTATCGTAGTCGGTGGTGGGAATATATTCAAGGGCGAACTTGGCGAGCGATGGGGAATTGAACGTGCTGAGGCGGATAATATCGGCATGATCTCCACCGTGATCAACTGTATGATGCTGCGTGGCGTCCTGACCTCCCGCGGGGCCACCGATGTTCGGGTCATGACCGCCATTCCCATAGACACCGTCGCCGAACCGTATATCAGACTGAGAGCTATACGGCATCTTGATCAGAGCAACATGATTCTCCTGGCGGCTGGATCGGGAAATCCCTATGTCACTACCGATTATCCGGCCGTTTTGCGCGCCCTTGAATTGCGGGCAGACGTATTGCTTTCAGCAAAAAATGGCACGGATGGCATTTATACGAGTGATCCCCGTATCAACCCCGATGCCAAAAGATATAAATCCATTCGGTATGACAGCGTAATTCAGCAGGATTTGCGGGTTATGGACCAGTCATCGGTCCTACTCGCGAGGGATCATAATCTGCCTGTTCATGTTTTTGACTTCGATGCTCCGGGTGCCATGCAAAAGATCTGCCTCGGCGAAGATGTAGGAACCTTGATCTCTAATCAGGAGGATGTGCTCATTTAAGTGCAGGGATGCTCCGAATCTCCATCAAGGATAGCACGCCAAAGCTGCAGTTCGGGTGTTGATAGCACGCGTTATTTTTAGGTGTTTTCAACGCTCTCATACTGTAGGACTGACGATCTCTTTCGGGCCGGATAGGAGATATTGCCGTAACTTGTAGCACTATGGCCGGAATTGACCGAATTGCTGTATGCTGGAGTCTGAATACCTGCTGATATGTATCCGGTCAGGTTGAATATTCCCGCAGGAATTTCTATCCGCGGTGTCTTATTGGATAGCAGTTGGTCGCACTAACAGGCGGACACACGAGCCGGGCTACGCCTCTCATCTAATCCTTGTATGTAAATCAGGAGTCCTATGAATCCCAGTATTGGCACACTCTCGATAGTCAAAGAGGAAAATGTTGCCGTTCCTATGCGTGATGGAATCATACTGCGCGCCAATGTTTTTCGACCGTCCGGCGAGGGGCAGTATCCAAGCCTGTTGCTCCGCACCCCCTACGGCAAGCCTTCGGATGGATACGACCGATATGTTCGCGCCGGTTATGTGGTGATTTCGCAGGACAGTCGCGGGCGCTACGCCTCCGAAGGATCATATGTACCATTTACAGAGATAGATACAGGGGACGCCGAAGACGGATACGACAGTGTCGAATGGCTCGCACAGCAGCCCTACTGCAACGGTCGCGTGGGAACATTAGGCGCTTCGTACAATGCCTGGATGCAGTGGATGCTCGCACGACTCAAACCACCTCACCTGGTGGCAATGTGCGCATACTCGATCCCACTTGAGCTGACGCAGGTGGACTGGATGGGAGCCTTCCGGCCCGCAAGGCGGATTAAGTGGTGGATGACCACCATGGCCCCAGATCTTCGGCGGCGCCACGGTTGGCCGCCGCCTCATACCCCCGCGGAAGCAGTTGCCATCTGGGAAGACATTGAAAAGGGTAGATGGCTTGAGTTTCTTCCGTGGATTGATATTGTCAAGTATCTGCCTCCGGGCCTGGCCGAATATGCCCAATCGTGGCTTGAAGAGCCTCATAGACGCGCGTGGGATTTCGAGAGCCATCAACATGAGGTGGACGTTCCCAATCTAGATTTTAGTGGTTGGTATGATCATTGCAATGGCACCATGGGACATCTCGCAGGTATGCAGGAGAGGGGGGGCAGTGAAGCGTCGCGAAACGGTAATCAACTGGTCATCGGTCCCTGGAATCATGTGGCCATGGGTGAACGGCGTATAGGCGGAATAGATTTTGGTGCCGATGCCCGATTAGATCTTACAGACATGATAATCCGTTGGTTTGATTACTGGCTCAAGGGACTGGAGAATGGGGTTGATGGGGCCCCCCCGGTTCGTTATTTTGTTATGGGAAGCGCACAGTGGAAAGAGGCTGAGACCTGGCCGCTTCCCAATATGCGCGAGGATTCCCTATACCTGGACAGTAGCGGCGCCGCTGGCGTAACTGACAATGCCAAGCTGGCGCGTGCCAAGCCTCAACTGGAAAGCGTCGACACCTACGATTATGATCCCAATGATCCGGTCCCGACGCTATGGGATGCCTCGTTATTCACGGTGCCGTCCGATCGCAGAACACTAG
>JABIQT010000078.1 GCA_018667995.1 Candidatus Latescibacterota bacterium | reverse complement strand
GAGTACGGGCTGCCGAACATGGAAGAGCTGATCCAATATTACGAGACCCAGACTCAGCTGCAACGCGATCGCTATCCGGACCAGGTCAGCCCAGGAGGGTACTACAAGACCATGGTCTCCGGCGCGATCCAGACGTTCGGGTGGGAAATGTTACTTCTGGGAGCTGCCGAACCCAAGCGGTTCGATCGGGTGTTGGAAGGTTTCTTTCAGTTAACGCGCCATCACGTCGAAGCATGGTCAAAGACATCCGCGAAGGTGTTCATCTGCCACGACGACATGGTCTGGACGCAAGGCGCATTCATGAACCCGGACTTCTATCGCAGTGCCATCTTCCCGAGGTATAGGAAACTGTGGGATATCCTGCATCAGGAGGGGAAGAAGGTCCTGTATTGTTCCGACGGTGACTGGTCAGATTTCGCGGACGATATAGCCGACGCCGGGGCTGACGGGTTCATCTTTGAACCTATAACCGACCTTGATATGATAGCAGAACGATATGGCAAGACGCATGTCATCATGGGCAGTAAGGTGGATTGCCGCACACTTACCTTTGGCTCAACCGACGCGATTCGTTCTGAGATAGACGCCACATTGGAAGTGGCCAGGACCTGCCCCGGCTTCGTGTTTGCGGTGGGCAATCATATTCCCAGTAACGTGCCGATACAAAATGCCCGATTTTACTTTGACTACCTGAACGATCATTGGTGGAGATGAGGCCACGGCCTTGACAGCTAACGCCACAGGACTCAGCATCGGTGAGCCCTGGCATATTCCACTACAGCCCGAACATTCTCAGGCGGAGTCAGGGGTGGCACCTCACATCCGGGCCCAACAATGTACCGATCCCCAACCTGACGGTGACATTCAGCGAGGCTCTCGTGGATCTTCTCCGGGGAGCCTTCGAGCAGGATCTCTACCGGGTCTATATTCCCGAGGATCGTCACGTCCGTCCCCATTCTTTCACGCACCAAACTGATGTCGGCCAGCGAATCAATATCGGCCATCTCTACGCCAAGTTTGCCCATGTCTGCCAGGAGGTGCGTGGTATTGCCACAGATGTGAAGACGGACCGGGCATCCCATATCGTGAAGTCCGTCTACCATCTTCTGCTCGTAGGGAAGAACCAGCTCGCGGTAAAGATCAGGACCGACAAGGGAGGCTGCCGCATCACCTATGCCGATAATGTCGACTCCGGCTTCGATCTGTGCACTTGCGAAATCGAGCTCCATCTCCAGGATGAAGGCAAACAGATCGTGTACGAAGGCAGGATCATCAATGAGGTCGACCATGATCTCATTGATACCACGCAGGTCAGCCGCCTCAGCCAGGGGCCCCTCGATCCAACCCAGAATCGGCACATCATCTCCGACTCTCTCCTTGAGTAATGCAGCAGCTTTCACCCGATCATGCATTCGTCCGCCCCCAAGTGGATCGGGTTGGGACAACCTCTGGAGATCGCTTTTGTCTTTCAGTAGGTTATTGTTGGGGTTGTGTGCCGGTGGCTGATCGGGAAACCACTCCGTGGGAGCTCCGCAGTCGTCCGATTCACGGCAAGGATCCGAACACAACGTCAGAATATCAATATCGAAATCCTCGACCATACGCATCTGAGCCTCTGCAAGCACTCTGTAGTCGGTTGCATATGAGTAAAAGTCCACCCCGGCAGTCCTGGCAGCAAAGGTCATGCAAATCGGTTGAGCCGGAAGACAGTCCACAGGTCTCCCGGCGAAGATATTAAGCATCCGTTCCTTTGATCGCATCCCTGGACCTCCTGGTTGAAAGGGAAAAGACATCGGTCATAGGTAATCCCGTTCAGTAAGCATTTGGATGGCTGACGCGATGGTGTGCGGACCGTGAACGGTCCACATTCTCCGTCTATCCTGTAGATGTGCTCTGCGTATCAAAAACGGGAACGGGTCGGAACGGCTCAGATGCCGGAGTAACCCGCCGCTTCCTGATTAGGGTACCAGGTATTCTGCGGACCTCTAATCGACACAATGCTTCAACCTGTATTGAGAGCTCCCTGCAACTGGAAGCTCACAGGCGACTATGCCTCCATGCAGCACACTATCACCCACCGTAGCTCTGCGCTTCATCAAACATGGCAAGGATGTTCTCCAAGGGCGTATTCGACTGGAGATTATGGCAGGGGGCGAGAATGTAACCGGTTCCGTTGCTGGAGAGTGCATCGATGCAGTGGCGCACCTCCGCACGGACATCCGCAGTGGTGCCGAAAGGCAACACCTTCTGATTGTCAACCGCACCGTGAAAGCAGATACAATTTCCGAAATCGCGTTTTAACTCCGCCATGTCCATATCGGTGCATGTCCACTGCACCGGATTCAGAATATCGATGCCCATTTCGACCAGGTCGGGCAAGAACGGCCGTATGCTGCCGTCATCGTGATGAAAAACCTTGATACCGAATTCGTGACAGAGTTCGATGAAACAGCTGTGATGGGGCGCATAGAATTCCCGGTAAGTCTCTAGACTGATGAGAGGTCCTGTCTGGCTGCCCAGATCGTCCGTGACTTGTGCCACATCGATCAAACCATCGCAAGATTCAAACATACGGCGGTGATGATCATAAAAGAAGCTACTGAGACGATCCAGGAGGTGGTGGGTAAAGCCAGGGTCGTCCAGAGGGTCTATCAAGGAAGCCTCAAGGCCACGCAGTTTGTTGTGAAGATAGAGGGGAGCCATATATCCGCATTGCACGACACGAGTCTCACGTAGCTCTGCCGCGGCACTACGCATCTCCGAGTAGTCGAACCAGTCAGGATGAGGCCACTGGTACGCCTCGAGGTCGTCTATAGTAGACGCCTCCGCAAGAGGGTTGAACGACTGTTCCAGGTAAACTCCCCCACCATAGGCAGATGGTTTCGTGCGGATGCCCCACATATCGGAGGACTCTCCGACCGGGCAGGGCAGCGGCGGCGGTCCGGCATAGGAGGCGTTCACGTCGGCCATACCGTCAATACACAGAGCCTCGCGAACCTGCGCTCTCGTCCCGAATCGATTGCATAGCGTTCTCCATACCTCATCAGTCGCCCAAATATCCGTGGGAACACGATCCACCGGCTGAAGGTTAATTGCCGCCAACATCCGTTCACGTGAGTTCATCATGTCCCCTTCCGTATATCGACCACGATAATACTGTGCAAAATCCCATCCGACCGAGTGATAGGGTGGCTCCTGTG
>JABIQT010000946.1 GCA_018667995.1 Candidatus Latescibacterota bacterium | reverse complement strand
CATGCAAACCAAGCATGTGTGCAATGCGCAGGTCTCCACCCTCCATGCTCCAATTTACCAGGGGCAGTCCTATGCCTCCGTCCGGTAGCCCGACTGTGTGCCCCTCGTTTTGAATCATCATGGCGCCGTCGGCGCTACCCAGGATGAATACCAGAATACCGAAACGAAGCGACCAAAGATAGACACGCTCGAGCCGAATCGCCGTGTTTCGAGTACAGAGCAGATAGAGAAGCAGCAGGGCCATGATAGTGCTGAGAACGATCATGGCTCCCATCACGCTGTAAATCGCGCCATCAAAGTCCGTCGATATATTAAAATGGGACGGCAGACCGCGTGCGGCTTGGCCTATCAGGCATACGCTCTCGATCAGCATCGCCACAGAGGTGCACCAACTGATGCATCCGATAGCCCACTTTGGGCCGGTGAGATAGCCCACGAACCAGGCCACCGTCCAGACATAGACGGTGATCGACAACATGAACTTCATGGGCTTGATCCAGGTATTCACCCCTAGAACAAGTCTCTCATCAAACTGTGCCGCAATTGCGGTCAGAAAGAAAAGGCCAAGGTGGAACCATCCTGCAGTGGTCAATACTTCGTTCCGCCCGTTAAGCTCAACGAGCAGTTCACGAATTCGAATAACCTTGGGACCAAGGAAGTGGACGATGTCGTTAGTTGTCTTCTGAATCATTGTCTGTTGGGAAGTCTATGAAAATTGCACCTTTTTGTATCAACCGAATGACAAAATACATCAGCAAGCCGATGGGGCCGAACAGAAAGGTGAAGAGAAGACACGGCGCCACATACCAATGCATCATTCCGAGCCGCCTGGAATCCTGAAGTTCCCACACACCCACAAACAGGTCGAACGCCAGATAGTGAACCCACCCGGCCAGCAGCATGTATTCATTCTCAAACAGCCTCGACACACCGCCCAATGACTCAAAATTGCCACTGGCCTCGCTCATGTAGGTAACGATCAGGTACATGTATATGGCACTGAGCAGGCCCGGTATCAGCACGGATGACACCAGGCGAGCTGTCCATCGCCATCCCGGGAGCAGTAGCAGGAATGCCCAGCCCAGAATGGCAATGTATGTGGCGCCACTGAACATCGTTTCGGTGGTCATGGGGTGCTCCATATTGAGGCCAGTTCATGTACCCGCAAGGACACAATCTGCAGTTCGCCGCCGCGGACGAAGCACTCAATGGGTACATCGGCAGCCTCCGGCAGGAAGCAGTGCGACATTGAGATGCGCCCGTCGCCACTGAAAATCTCCACGGAAGTGCGGTCCACAAGGAATCTCAACGTGATCTCTGAGTCTCCGGTTACTACGGGCGCTTCTTTACCCAGGCAGGATATGGTTTTCGAGAAACAGTCATATTCGATTGTGTGACCCCGGACTACGAGGCCAAATGCGTGGGCGCTTGCTGGCTCTACGCTAATCTCGATATCCAGAAGATCATGGATTGTCTCCGGGATCAGGTTCTTGCCGGGCAACAGTCGGCAAGGCTCCGTTAGGTACGTTCTTGTGCGCAGACGCTCCAGTTCCACTATCGGAGCTCTGCAAAGCCGAATTCCGTCTTCGAATCTGGACAGTGTAAGAGTTACTGGGAATGACATCTGTTGATTAAATGGCATGGAAGGGAATTTACCATCGGCCATCCATGAAATCTGGATACGTCTGCCGTCGGCCGCGGGAAGATCGCTCCAAGTCTGTGCGGCATATCCGTTACTTCCATATTCGGCGTGCATGACGTCCGTCTCCGGGACGAAGTCGATGCCGTCGAAACCACCGATCAGGTATCCACCGCAGGAACCCCAGAAGACCCACCTTCGGTCTTCGGAATTACCGTCTACCGGAAGCTCGAAGAAGTCAGGACACTCTGTGACACCAGGGAGATTCAGGCCACAGGTGCGCTGCAAATTCGTTAGATCTTCGGACCGGAACAGGGCATAGTCGCTATCGTCCAGATAGAGGGCCATGATCCAGTGCCCTGAGGGTTCGTGCCAAATAACCTTTGGGTCTCGATTCTGGGCACGGATATGTCCAATGACAGGGTTCTGGTCGTATTTTGTCCATGTACGGCCCCGGTCATTGCTATATGCCATACTTTGCGTAAACGGCACTGGTAGAGCCGCATGTTCCCCTGCCGATGTGTAAAGTGCCACCATCGTCTTTTCATCGCCGGTTCGAAGCCCCGAGGTATCTTGCCAGTCGATGACAGCTGAACCGGAGAAGATGGTCCCCAGATCATCGGGTAGTAGTGCGTGGTCCAACTGTTCCCAGTGAAGGAGGTCGGGACTTACGGCGTGTCCCCACGTCATATTTCCCCATTTCACACTATCTGGATTGTGTTGGAAGAAGAGATGATATTCACCATCATAAAACACGAGGCCGTTCGGGTCATTCAGCCAGTGCTCACGAGCCGTAAAATGATATTGAGGACGGTGGAGTTCATCGTACATGTTTGGGCTTTCTAAATTGTCACGCGAGGACGTGCATCGTTGCCACAATACACTACAGATGTTCTTTTCACGCCATAGGTAGGTGAGGCCCGCAACAAGCTTGCTGTGGCGACATAACATATAAAGACGGTGAAGACTATCACATAGATCAAACCTGCCTATCACACTGTCTGGCCGAGCAAAATAGCTGGATCCGGATACGCGGTACAGTCTAATCTGATCACTAAGTGATTGCGGTCTTTGTATCTCAGAGTTGATCAATTCTGAAGATCCGAGTCTCAGGAGCGCTTAACTCAAAAATGATCTCATCAGTTGCAGATGAAATCGGTGTGTTTGATACGATATCGTGTACCTTCGACCGGGACGGTAGTCTGATCGTCTTAGTGCCGGACTTCATCGAATGGAGGGCCACGAGGCTCAGATCTGCCATCAATATATCGTTCTCGCTGCAATAGACATGAGCTCCGGCATATCGCGCCATGCCGCGCCATAGATTTGCGGGAATGGGTATGGCTGTGGTGAAGATCGAGGCGTAGTCGCCATGGCCCAGAACTGTTTCGTCCGACACATCCATCCTCGTTCCTTTACCGAACGTCCGTACCGCGAGCCCCACCTGATTTGCCTGCCATTTGGTCAATGCCATGCCCAACTCAGTACCGTCCGTCGGAAACAACACCGGGCCGTATGCTAAAGGGCCTCCGAGAATGGTATCGGAGCTGACGTCTCCAGTAATCGGGTGGTCGAAGTTGGTCAGGATAATTCTTCTCTGTGTATTGAGACGCAGCATGTCAAAGGAAAAGCCTGTGAGTTTTGATGCATGGTCTGGTGAAGTAGTCCGGCCGTCCGAGATCCCCGAACCTGGTCCCCACAGGACCACGTTGCCGTTCCTGAATACCTTTTCCTTCAATATTTCGAGGCGCTCATCGTCTACACGGAACAGGTTCGGGAAATAGTAAACACGATGATCGGGAAAGTTGTCGAGTGTCAGATCATCAAAAAGGTAGATTCGGTGGGGAACGCCACACCGGGCAAGCCCCATCTTCTGCTCCCACATCACGGCTTCATTGAGGTAGTTGCCCGCACCGTTTGTCTCCAACACGGACGTGTCATCAAGGATCATAGCGATGCCCGGCATGGTCTCGTGAGGCCAGTGTATGGACTCCTTTATGGCCGCGACCTGTCGTGAAATAACCTGGTGGTGACTGTCCGTATCGTAGTAACCGCCGCCAATGTCAAACCAGTAAGCATTGAATCCCCTTGTCCATGCCGCCGCGAAATTACGCCAGGTGACTGCGGAAAATTCGGCACTATTTCTCGGCGTACCATATTCCCGGTCACCCACGGGCGAGGTTCGCTGATCCATCTCGGCAAAGTAGTACTTACCTCTCAAGATCAATGAGTCCGCTATTCCTTCTGCTTCGCACACGCCACCGATGCCTCTTGCCTGATAGTCCAAGGGCGTCATCAGGCCGTCGCAGCCTGGCGCGTCAAACAGAGACGCCACACTCATGTGACCGGATCCGGCCAATACCTCTGGATAGGCAGGCCGCCATGAATGGTGTTCGCCGAAGAAGCCGGTTAGATTCCATCCCATTTGAGTTTGCTTCAGCGCATCGTACAGGAAGATCACATTCCGGTCGACGGACTTCACCATGGCAAGGCAGACTTGACGAAAGCGCTGATGCCACAAATCACGCTGCAATTCCAGATAATCACGGAGCCCCGGGTTGTCCTGGCTGTTTTGCCAATAAAGGTACTCCGCTACTTCGGGTACGTTCCCCAGGAGAGGGTCCGTCGGGATTGTCGCGCTGTCCAGGGAGGATTTCTCCGTGCCATAGGCTTCGTGGAAGACGCTGTCCGACTGGTATTTCTCGCGCAAGTGACTTCGCCAGCAATGCGCCATCAGAGGATTGTGATCGTACAACCAGCCTTGGTCCACCGGTATGTGTGTGCCCTCAGTCACATGAAAATTCGTATATCCAATGAGTCGATGTGCCCACTCTGAGGATTCGCAATAGGCCACGATGGCGGCCGAGACACGGGACATGGTTTCCCAGAACAGATTCGATGCGAGTGAAGGGGAGCCGGTAGTCCGACCTTCCGTGATCACAAGTTCTTGGGGATGCAACTCCCGCCATGACATCGGCGGACTGGGCGTGAATCTGACCATAATATAGGCGTCAGGGTCCTGAGCAAGCACGGCGGACGCCTGTTCGTCCACATCGTACAGCAACTCGCCTTCTGGCGCGGAAGGACTTTCGAAGATCTCATCACCACGCCAGAAGTTCTGCATCATAGCCTGAATGATGTAGACACCCATTTTATGATTTGCGAAGAAAGGCAGCGAGGTCTCGAACGGTTCACGTACGCTCTTGGGATTGAATCCCGGGAATGACTGTGCGACTCCGTCTACAAATACAGTGGGACGGCCGTTGTATGCCTGGATCACGGCATCAGGTTTACGCAATTTACGCTCCGGATCTTGCGAGTAGGGGTGGACTGGGGAAACAAGAGTTTGGCAAGCAATCGACGACAAGTATCGCATCATCGAAAACCCGAGCCTCATATTAATGATCGGAGCCCTCGAATTCAAGGGAGAATTCGAGGGCTCAGGCCACGTGTAGACCGGATCTTTTCCCTTGATAGGAGAATGGCCCTCGGTTATCTTTCTGCTTCGTATTTTCCAAGCGAGATAACTGCCAGGAATAGCCATGAGTCTGCGCCCCGGTACCCCATCCGATACTGTTCTTTATTCTATACTTTACAAATGGTTATCCGTTGCTCTGTTGATCGGAGGAATGGTTGCGGTACTGTGGGTCTACAGGGACTATGGTATCATATGGGATGAGCCGAATCACCACTCCTATGGTGAGGGAATTCTTGCTTACTTTTCAGGTGGAATGGATATCTCCATCTTTCCGGTACCGGCTGATGGACAGTTTACCGCTGACAATGCGTTTCTCATATATGGTGGTTTGTTTGATACAGTAGTTGCCCTGGCAGTAGCCATTTTCGGTGGCGACGAATTTGAGACTCGGCACCTGGTTACCGCGCTGACGGGCGTGATCGGAATCGTTGGTGCCTGGAAATTAGGATACCTCTTCGGTGGCTTTCGGGCGGCACTTATCACAGCGCTCATTCTTATCCTCGAGCCGACCTATTTTGGAATGATGTTCAACAACCCCAAGGATACGCCCTTCGCCACCGGCTATATTTGGACGGTGTATCTGCTGATCCGAAATTTCGAGCATCTTCCGAAGATATCACTTGGCGAAGCTCTGAAGCTTGGTTTGGCCATTGGCTGGATGACTGGGATTCGCGTACCGGGGGTGCTTGGGATTGCGTATTTCGGACTTATTGGTACCTTGTATTTCCTGGCGCCTAGCTGGTTCTCGGCAACTGAAACCTCAGAACAGAGACCGTTCCGAGGTTTCGGACCGCTGGTAAAATCAGGCTTAATCATTGGTGGAATCTGTTACTTCCTCATGCTACTATGTTGGCCGTGGGCCCAGCAGAATCCTCTGATAAACCCATATGAGGCATACAAGGCCTTCTCTGCATTTCAATTCTGGAACGGATTCGTGCTTTTTGATGGCGCGTTCACAAGAGCGGCCGATCTTCCTCGTCATTATCTCTTTCAGTATTTACTTGTAAAGCTACCGGATCTTATGCTATTGAGCGTATTTCTCGGTATTGGTCTGGGTGCCTATCGACTCGTTACCCGACCGGCGGCGATTCCCAGACTGCACTTGTCACAGCATGGATTTCTCATATTTGCCATTGTCTTCCCGCCAACCTACGCTATTCTCAGCGGTGCCATTGTCTACGATACCGTTAGACATTTCCTATTCATCATACCTGTAATTGCTGTGGTGAGTGGGGTCACGCTACATCAGCTTGTCCTTCTTGCGGAACGAACACGCCCACGCATAGCGCCCCTGGCGCTCGCGGCGATTGCGCTCTCATTGTCGGTTCAATTATGGATTAACGTCCGCCTTCATCCCCATCAGTACGTTTACTACAATAGCTTTGCAGGTGGATTAGCAGGCGCCGATGGAATCTATGAAACAGATTACTGGGCGAATTCTTACAAGGAAGCGGTGGAACGGATGCTCGCGTTCGTTGAGCGTACAGAACCGGAGGGTTATTCGACCAAGGAATACCGAGTGAACATCTGTGGACCATTTCTGTCCGGGGCTCACTATCTTCCGGAGAATTTCAAGGTCGTCCCATCGCCGCAGGAAGCTGACTTCTTTGTGGCCTTTACCCGCGTGAATTGCCACAAATCTGTATTGGGTCCCACGGTCGCCTCCGTGAATCGGATGGGCGTACTTCTATCGGTGGTAAAGGATCTTCGGACGGATCCAGTAGAGCCAGATAGCGATGGCTGATGATACTGGTTCTGAAACTCGTTGTGCATCCTTGGAGAGGAAGTATAGAGTGTGCAATTGGACGGGCCAAATCCAAGCGTCTATGCTCGCTTGACGTCGCATGGCTACCTGGTACGGAGCATCGTCACGCCAATTGATTGAGCAGATATTGACACGAGACGAACGGTGGCTTGCCTTCGTGGCTCTACAGGTTCTGCTCATTCAGCAGTTGGGCGATGCTTTTAGATTTTGTGACCGGAAACCATAGCGTTTCATTATAAGCAATTAGATTCGAATCGGCGCGAGAGAAGCCGACCCGGGAGCACCTGTATGACTTTTGATGAATTCATGGATGTCCGAAATCACGGATTCCAGCGTGTAGCAGTCGTGGTTCCGATGGTCCGCGTCGCGGATCCGCAGGAGAACCTTCGTAACCACCTGGAACAGTTGAAGGCGGTTTTTGATAAAGGGGCAAACTACGCAGTTGCTCCCGAACTCGGCCTTACTGGATACACCTGTGGGGATTTGTTTCATTCCAGGGCGCTTCAGGATGCGGCATGCGAAGCGCTACAGGGACTTCTGGACGCGACCGCCGATTGGGAGATGATAATCAGCGTGGGCATGCCGGTGTCCGTCGACCAAGCTGTATTTAACGCGGCGGTCACGATATTCAGAGGTTCCATCCTTTCCGTTACGCCAAAAACCTACCTTCCCGAATATCGGGAGTTCTACGAGATGCGGTATTTCGCACAGGCCAGTGAAGCGAAGTGTGAAAGCATATCGCTCTGTGGCCAGGACGTACCGTTCGGTACCGATATCCTGATTCACGGTAGTCATCCAGACGCGATCATCTATCCGACCATCTGCGAAGATGATTGGACCCCCGTGCCACCCAGTTCCAGAGCCGCCCTTGCCGGGGCAACCATTCTTGCTAATCTGTCTGCATCCAACATAGTCATTGGTAAGGCGGCCTACCGAGAATCCCTG
>JABIQT010001072.1 GCA_018667995.1 Candidatus Latescibacterota bacterium | reverse complement strand
TCAGATCTTTTGATCGAAGATTCACCTTATACGAGTGAAGAATACCATACGCGAGTTGGATGGGGCCATGCCTGCGTCGATGACGTGGTGGACGTAGCGGTCCGTGCAAATGTGAGACAACTAGCACTGTTCCACCACGAACCCAACCGTGACGATGGACAAATGGACGATCTTGTTAGTCACTGCCGAGCGCGGGTACCGACAGACGCTATTACAAACGTAATCGCAGCGCAGGAAGGACTCCGGATAGATTTTACGTCTGCCAACTAGTTTTGGCATAGGATTCACTGTCAGATCGACCCTACATAGAGAAGAATATGGTTGACAATACAGCGGGGTTCCAGTATTGTCACCTCAAAGGAGGAAAATAACATGATAGGTGGATTCGGCGTTTGGGAATTGATAATAATCCTGGTTATCGTTATGGTGCTGTTTGGTGCTAAGCGGTTGCCAGAGCTTGCTAAAGGACTCGGACAAGGAATTACGGAGTTCAAGAAAGCTCAAAAGGCGACCACTGAGGACGATGAACCATCCCCAGAAGCCCACAGTACGAGTGTCAAGGAAACTTCCCCTAAGAAGGACTCCTAAGTATAAATGAAAAGCCCGGTGATGCTACCGGGCTTTTTTTTATGTTTTGCCTTCGCATGAACGACTCTCCTCCCGCAGTAATTCCAACCTCCACACTGAATTCTCATTTGGCATACTCTCGTTAAGCGAGATTTATTGTACCGAATTCGGAATGTATCGATCGGGTTCTGCCGTAAATGTTCTATTTCTTCGCATTTCGTTTTTATTTCTGTTACCCCGACAACCATAATGAAAACCAGCAAGTCGTAGCACCAAGCGATATCGATCACGTGCAGGGTGATTCGGTTAAAGGCGCAGCTACTCATGCGCATTGGTTATTTCAGGACAGGACTCTCCATGGTAATTGAAGACCATGATTTGATATCAAGGGCGCAACAGGGCAACAGTAGAGCGTTCGAGCAACTTGTCTACAGATATGACAAGCGCGTATTATCCATGGCCCTTTCGTTTACGAACAATCAGGATGAGGCAAAAGACATCTATCAGGAGGTATTTGTCCGAGTCTTTCGCGCACTTCCCAAATTTCAGTTCAGAAGTCAGTTCTCGACCTGGCTCTATCGAATTGTGACGAATGTCTGCTTGACACACCAATCCCGATCGAAGGCACATACTTTCGTGGGTATTGACGATGAATACACGGACGAGGATACCGGCAGAGCTTCAGAAACACTTGTTGAGGAACGGCTCGCCGATGAACACGTGGTCAATGAGGAGATAACGACACACGTGAGAGAAGCTATGAATGGCCTGTCACCTCAACAACGTGTCGTTTTCACGCTACGGCACTATGAGGGCTATAAGCTAAGGGAAATCGCCTCCATGATGGATTGTGCGGAGGGCACTGTGAAGAAATATCTCTTTACGGCCACCGAAAGAATGAGAGATCAATTGAGAGTAGTTTATCAGTAGGTCAAATTGACGGATCTACAGTTCTATCGGATAAAGGACAAAACAATGGACAAGCAGCAGCTCAAAGAATGGATCATGCTGTCCCTGTATGATGAATTAAGTGAGCACGAAGAACACGAACTGCAATCCTATTTGCAGGCTAACAAATCGGCCCAGAGTCAATTCGATGAACTTGAGAAACTCCATGCTGCCATTGCGCGTGCTGATAAGCCGCCAACAGCCGACGTGGTGCTCGTTGAGGCCAGACATGGTCTGCGCGCCGTCATGAAGTATGAACAGCAACGAAAACCCGTGATGCGCAGGCTACGTGAAACCATCTCAATCTGGCGAGACTTGATGCCGACCCTAAGGAGCGCCAATATGAAATTGGCGTTAACGGGGGTTTCGATGCTTTTGGTTGGGGTGTATCTGGGTATGAGTGGTGGACTCGGCGAACGAGGGGAGCTTGATACCGCCAGCGAAGCGCTCGGTGCAAGCAATTTGTTAAAACAACCGGACGTTGAGATTTCGAACGTCCGATTTCTGGACGCCGATGCATCCGATGGAACGGTTGAATTTGTGTTCGAAGCTATTCGACCAATTCAGATCAGAGGTACTTTGGACAATCCGGATATTCAACGAGTACTCGCACATGCTGTAGTCAATGAGCAAAACCCAGGCGTGAGGCTCCGGGCTGTGAATGCGGTGAGCACTTCGCAATATGGTGGCGGTCCAATTGATGAGGTCAAGCGAGCACTAGTTGTGGCACTCAAGACGGATCCCAATTCTGGCGTTCGCCGCGAGGCGTTCTCAACGCTCATTCAGTTACCGTATGACACGATCGTAAAGGACGCGCTAATTCATGTTCTCATGAACGACGATAATGTGGCCTTACGGATAGAAGCCATCAATCAACTGCAAAATGTTTCCCCGGATATGATCAGGAGCGACCAAGTGATGGTAGATGCGCTGCAATCTCGTGTAGATAACGATGACAATCGCTACATCAGGCTACGTGCTCGGAATGTACTGGAAGAAATATCCAATCCTTAGGGAGTGATTATGACCTGGCAAAGACTTAGTATTGCTGGATGCCTTGTGGCCCTATTTGCTGTAGGAAGTGCACAGGCGACCGAAAAGCAGCGAGGACGACTCTCTGGAGAAACAAAATCCCAGACCTTTCCGGCTTCTGCGAACGGTACTCTGATACTATCCAGTTATGAAGGTGAGATCCGCATAAACGTACGACAACAGAATGAAGTATCAATCTCAGTTGACGGCATCGGAACGGATGATCTTGACGAGCTTGAGATGCGTCAGGACGGTAAACGCATCATAGTAGACTATCGTCCTAACAACCGAAGGTGGGCTTCCCGCACCAGGTTCAGGGTGGATTTGCCGGCGGATTATAACCTGGACCTGAAAACGGGGGGCGGCGATATAGAAATCATCGGCACCTTGATAGGCGAGATTCGTGGTGATACCTCTGGCGGTGACATCACCCTCGATGACGTAGAAGGTGAGGTAGATATGAACACGTCCGGCGGCGACATCAGAACCGGTAAGATCTCGGGGCAGGGATTTCTGAGGACCTCAGGCGGTGACATACGGGTCCAGGAGGGCACAGATATTCTGGACATTCACACTTCCGGCGGCGACATTACCGTTGGAAACGCGGGTAACCGTATCGAGGCCCGAACGTCAGGTGGTGATATTACCATAGCTGACGTCGCGGGCGAAGCTCGGATTGCTACATCGGGCGGTGATATTGAGGTCGGACGGATCGCTTCCGGAGCCAGGATTACGACTTCCGGCGGTGATATCCAACTGAGAAGTGCCAGTGGTGAGGTGCGCGCATCGACTGCTGGGGGTGATCTTGAACTAGAGAATGTAACAGGATCCGTGGATG
>JABIQT010000079.1 GCA_018667995.1 Candidatus Latescibacterota bacterium | reverse complement strand
TATCTGCAATTTGGAGTATCTGGTCCCGGATTTTCTGCATTGATGCTGATTTGCCGATGATGCTCCCGAGGCCGTAGCGCTCACCCAGTTGACGCTGTAAATCGGTGTTCTCCTGAACGATCCGCTGCCGTTCCAGGATCTTCTCGATTTCTGCTTCCAGTTTCTCAACAAGAACGGGCTGTTCAAGTACGTCGTATGCACCCTCCCGCATGGCCGTTACGACTAACTCCTCGCGGCCGGGATTGGTCATCAGGATGACGCCCGTCTCTGCAGATCTTCGTAACGCGATCTGCATCAAATGCAAACCATCTATGGCGGGGGCTTCGACGTCGCTGATAAGAACGTGCACGGGTTCTGTCTCCAGGACGTTCAGAGCCTGGTCACCCGTATCCACTGCAATGACGTGATATCCCTGCTGTGCGAGGCCCGACTGTTTGTCTTCGCGACTACGCGATGAATGATCGACCAGCAGGACGGTTTTCTGTAGGTGTTGCTGCATGAAATTCTCTCGTCTGAGGCGGCAAAGGTAGCATAAGACGCCTTGGTGTCGTGAGTACGTCCAGGTTGCTTTTGACCGGCAAGAGCAAGCCATACGCGACGGTATAGCATAACTTAAGCCGCTTCTGCCATATTGTCAATCATGTCGAGGCGGCCTTGCGATTTGTGGTCTAATCGTATAATATTAAATATGTTACGGTATTAATTGAAGTGGAAAAGGTAGGGCGTCCTGGAGCGAATAGTGCCAAAACGACATAAAATCAGGAGATAGAGGAAGACCAGGATATGCTCAGACGTTCCAGGTCGCACTCGCTGGGCATTCGGGTAGTTATAACGGACAGAAACTGAAAGGGGATGACCAAAATATGGTCACCCCCTTCTCTATCGAGCTGCAATATAGGATTCTATTCGATTAGCTGCCTAAATTGATGGCGATACCCCCACCAATGGACAGGCTGTTCTTGGCTCCGCTGGTAAGGGCCCTGTAGAACTGACCTTTGACGAAAACGCCAATCTTCTCGTTAAGGCTCAAACGTACACCGGCGAGACCTGTCGCCATGGCCTTTGTGGTGCTGGCAGAAAACGCTCCAATCGATGTCTTCAAGTAGATGAGACCCGGGCCGGCACCTAGGAAGAATGTAGCTTTGCCGCTCTCATTGCTGGCCTGATACATTCCTACAACGCCTATGGGGACATTGGTACCAGCGCCCTTCTTGTAGTACTCACCAGTAATGCGGAAGGCCAGAGGGCTGTCTGCCCGGTTTATGGTCAGGTTAACCCCACCACCCGGTACGGTGCCGGATGTAATCACTCCTCCACCGAAGGTTGGTTACAGCTGTACGCGTATTTTTTAATGATCGTACCTGGTGCATCTTCCTTCCGCTTGTTTCCTTTCTCTGCCCGATTGAGAAATTGCCCGAGACGTCCCGTGATCATTTTGGGGCGTTTCAGGAATTGAATAATCCCCTATGCCTTCGCACAATTGACGATACTATCTTATATGCATAACTACGTGGTGTAGTTTCGGTCGAGAGATAGGTTTGTGTGCCCGAAACGTCAAGTTCTTTTCGTAATATCGACGTGCGCTGGGGCGCCTATTCAGCCTTGACAGCCTCTGACCTTCAGGTTATACTGAGGCACTGAAAATCAAGGTTTCTGCTATTAGAATTGCTTTATTCATCTTTATCTCGCTGGAAATAAAATGTCAAAGGTCCAGAGCGAAGAGCCTGTGCCGACTTCCCCTGTTGCACCGATTTCGATCTCCATCAAAGCGGCGGTCGTTGGAATCATACTGTCTGCGGTTGTAAGTTTCTGGGGTCAGTACGCCTCGGATCAGTTGGGTTACGATCCCACCTACTCACAGCTACCGGCATGTCTCATACTGCCATTTCTGCTTCTCGTTCTTGCCCCAAATCTCCTTGTTTCCTCCGTCAACAAATCGCTCTCTCTGAGCCGATCTGAGCTCATTGCCATCTTTGCTATGGGATGGGCAGCCTCCATGGTGCCCGACCGGGCCATGACGCGGTATCTGATCGGGGTCGTAACGGCACCCAACTATTTTGCCACTCCAGAGAATCAATGGGTGGATAAGTTCTTCGAATTCTTACCACACTGGCTCGTCCTGAGTGACGAAAACAATGCGGTAAGCGGCTTCTTCGAGGGCATAACCGCATCCGAGCAACTGCCCTGGTCGGATTGGGTCACTCCGCTCTTCTGGTGGTTTTCTGCCATTGCCGCCCTGCTGTGGATAGGATCATGTATTATCGTGATCCTGAGAAAGCAATGGGTCGAACACGACCGACTTCGGTTTCCTCTGGGAGAGGTGGCATTGCACCTGATCGGAGCCCAGGACCCCAGCTTTCCAGATAGAGAGCCATTTTTCAAAACACGGATATTCAAGATAGGGCTAGCCCTATCGATTCTTACTCAAATCTGGAATGTGTTGTCTTACTGGGATTTATGGCCCTCCTTTCCGATTTTGGGGCCTGATGTCACGAGCATCACGCTAGATCGATCGTTCCCGGCAATACCGATCCGATTGAATCTGTTTATACTCTGCATATCTTTCTTCGCCAATACTGAGATCCTATTCAGTGTATGGATGTTCCTGCTGCTGGGCCTTCTGCAGACCGGTGTGTTGGCGCGTGTGGGTTTCGTTTCAACGGCGAGCACGATCGTACCAGGTGGTCTGGTTTCCATTCAGTCGATCGGCGGAATGATCATGTACGTGGTTATCGGTATTTGGATGGCCAGAAAGCATATCAAGGAGGTGTGGAATAAGGCAATGGGGAGGGACTCAACTCTAGAGGACGCGGATGAGCTTTTCTCGTACAGGACGGCCGTTTTTGGACTGGTAGCTGGAGTTCTGTATCTGTCTTTCTGGCTTAATCAGGCCGGTATGTCCTTTACGGTTATCGGCCTATTCCTCTTGTTTCTCTTCATCTTCTATCTCGCCATCGCCCGAGTGGTCGCCGAAGCTGGTCTTGTGATGATAGATTTGCCGATTAACGCCCACCAATTTACCGTGGGAATGGTCGGATCCGTAAACCTGACTGGACCGGATGTGACGGCATTGGGGCTTACGAATGCCTTTGCTCGCAACTGGCGCACATTTACCATGATAGGTATCTCGCACGTGGCATGGCTTAGGGAGTATATTTTCCCCGAACGGCGCCGCCTGTACATGTGGTGTGCCATAGCATTCGGAGTAAGTACCCTTGTATCTTTCACATATATGATATCGGCTGGATATGAGTACGGTGCCCAGAACCTCAGGACCAATCCGGGAGCTCTGGGAACGGGGTTCTACAATGAGATCATCACATGGATTAACAATGCCACGCTAGTCAGTGCTTTGGAACTGTCGTTTCTTGCCTCTGGCGGTGTCCTGATGGTTGTCCTGTCAGTCTGCAGGTATCTCTTCTACTGGTGGCCACTCCATCCTATCGGTCTGGTCGTAGTAGCTTCCAGTCCAGCTCGCGGCGCTATATTTCCTATTTTCTTAGCCTGGTTGATACAGACGTTGCTCTTAAGGATCGGCGGGGGAAAGCTATATCGTGATGCACAGCCGCTGTTCATAGGAATCCTTATTGGTTATGTCCTGGGGCAGGGCCTTTCGTTTCTTGCCGATAGCCTGTGGTTTGCAGACTCGCCTCATCAGTTCGAGGTGTTTTGAGGCTTGTCTGCGGCATTTTCGGCAACTGTCGGTGGTGCTGCAATTCCCCAGAGGCAATACGCGGTCATTCACTGCGGCTCTCCGCCGCCTAATAATCTCCTGCCCTACTGCTTCATTCCTCTTTCTCATCCGTCACAGCTGCATACATCTCAACTGTCTTCTCCGGGTATCCGGTGTCACATTCACCAACGGTACTAGGGCAGCGGGTCGGCGGATACCTGATATGTGGGCAGAATCCAGAGCTCCGGAATGGTTACATGTGGCGGCGTTTGAGCTACAAAGGCCACCGTGGCTCCCAGATCTTCCGGTTTGAGCATTAGAGATTGGCGCTTTGCTGAGACTGGATTGGGTCGGACAGCCAGAATGGGCGTATCCACTTCGCCCGGGCAGATCACGCTCGCACGGATTCCAAATGCGGCAGCTTCCAAGTTGATTGAGTGCGTAAGGGCTACCATAGCGTGTTTGGATGCCGTATAGGCCGCTCCGCCCAAAAGGGATATCTGTCGGCCAGCCATTGAGGCGATGTTAATCACCATCCCCTGCTCGCGCGATTTCATAGCTGCAAACACACCACGAAAACAGTTGAAGGCACCGGTAAGGTTGACGTCCACGACAGCATCCCAGTCTTCAGGCGCCATATCGATGGCCATGCGCTGCGTGGTATTCATGCCGGCATTGTTCACGAGCAGCCAGATCTCGCCGAGAGATTCCTCTATCGCCTTGACCGTATTCTGAATCCCTTCACGGTCCATCACGTCTATAGGAAGCACCACAGCCTCTCGCCCCATACTCCGAATCACTTCGGCGACCTCGTCGAGCGGGGCCTGACGCCGTCCTGACAGTGCTACATTCATCCCTGCTTCGGCTAATGCAACCGCGATGCCGCGGCCAATCCCAGTTCCCGCGCCAGTGATCCATGCAATTCTGTTCTGTAACCTGCTCACAAAAAACTCCTTTGGTAGTATTTCTGTTGTCCTGTGAAAATCTCACTCCAATTCAGGCAATGCGGAACAAGCGGTGTTAGGCCAATTGCTCCCACTTGTCCAACGGTACACTGCCAGGTACGGACTGACCGCTGAAATGGTGTTCGAGCGACTCAACTATGGTCCTGCCGATTTCACGATAGCCGTATGTGCCTGATCCTGAAGTATGCGGCGTAATTGTCACGTTCTCGAGTGGCCGCAGCGGATGTTCTGGTGGTAGTGGTTCTGGATCTGTTACATCGAGATGGACCAGTATACGCCCCGTTTGAGCTTCTTGATAGAGTGCCTCATGGTCCAGCACAGAACCCCGTGAGGTGTTAATGAACGTTGCTCCATCGCGAAGCAGGCGCAGTTGAT
>JABIQT010001062.1 GCA_018667995.1 Candidatus Latescibacterota bacterium | reverse complement strand
CCGTGGAATCAATTGGGACAGCCAGGCCATTGTGGTTGCCCCCTGTTGTCAGCATGAGTTGCGCCCGCAGATTCAAGCACCAGCCATGCAGGCTATCATGCGATATGGGTTGCTCAAGCAACGGACGGCGGAAATTGTGACAGACGCCGTTCGCGCCCAGGCACTGAGAATTATGGGATACAGAACCGGCGTTGTGGAATTTGTCTATCCAAGCCACACTCCTAAGAATCTCATGATCCGTGCGCAGAAAGTACGGGAATCAGGAGATGTGGCGATGATACGCGAATACCTTGAGTTGCGAGACTACTGGCACGTGGAACCGCGCCTGGAAAAACTGATCGGTGATTCCTTCCTCAGCTTGATCGAGGGATATCGTGAAACTGCTTGATAGGTCGGAATGCCTGGCCCTGGCGGATCGTCTAGGAGAGTCACCCGAGACGGTCATTTCGGTCCATCTGCTGAGGCGGGGGCTATGCCGCGTGTTCGCTGATGGCGAGCAGACAGTCATTCAGAACCTTCAGGACCCATCCGAACCAATGGCATTCGGAGATGCCCCAGAGTCCATCTGGCACCTGCTCAATCTGGCCGTAGGATGGAAGTGCATCAGCGTGCCTTCCTCATGTGCTGAAGAGCTGGGATCGCTAATCTCCAGGCAGATGGAGTGCAAGATCAGATATTACGAAGACGTCTACCATACCTTGACGGTCCCTACGAGAGCTTTCGATCATTCCAGTGTGCGTCTTTTGACTGAGGCGGATCTTGATACAGTCTTGGCGGCACCTCGGGAAGTCCAGGGCGCCGGATTCACAGACACAAAGGAATTGCTCTCTAACGGCGTAGCAGCTGGTGCCATCGTCGATGACAAGCTGGTCGCAATTGCCCATACCAGCGCAATTTCTCGCGAGTACGCTGATGTGGGAGTCTGCACACTCGAGCCCTGGCAACGCAAGGGCATATCTTCCTCGGCCACCTATCTGGTCGCGCAAAAGCTCCAGTCGCAGGGCAAGATCCCTACCTGGAGTTGTGGCATAGGCAACCTCGCTTCATTACGAGTGGCGAACAAAGTTGGTTTCAAAGAGGTCTTGAGGCGCACATACGTCATCCCAGTGACGTAATCGTTTTCTACGTTCACCTTGGTCAAATCAAACACAATGCCTGATGAAATCCTGCTTCTATCATCCACGACTTCCGAATCTGCCAACCTAATCCAACTCATGGATAGATCTGGCGAAGACCGATTCATCGATCGAGAGATCCAGCACGGTAAAATCTGTGGCGCAAGTGTTTCAGCGGTGGTCACCGGGATCGGTGCTGTGAATACCGCACGAGTGCTAACCTGTGCCTTGGAGCGATCTCGCCCGCGAATGGTGCTCCAGATCGGCGTCGGGGGAGCGTACCTTTCGTCGGGACTTGAGGTGGGAGACGTAGCTGTAGCCGATAGAGAAATATACGGTGATCTCGGCGTGATAGCTCCCGATGGCTGGCATTCCACAGAGTTCATAGGTATCCCTATACTGACGACACTGGATAGCTCCGGAAAGGTTGAAAACCACTATAACGAATACCCTATCGATCAAGGTTTGGCAGAATCTTCCATAGACGCAATCAGCGCGGCAGACTGGGGGCAGAATCCACCGGCTATAGCCAGTGGGACTTTTGTAACCGTGAATCAGTGTAGTGGTGTAGCAGAGGTTGGAAACGAAATAGCATCCAGATTTGGTGGGATATGTGAAAACATGGAGGGCGCTGCGGCAGCACATCTGTGCCTGCTCTACAAAGTTCCCTTCGTGGAGGTACGGTCCATTAGCAATCGCGTGGAGGATCGGAATTTCGAGGCCTGGGACATACCTATGGCAATATCACATCTGCACGTGGCAGTGAGCGCTATTCTTCAAGATATGGGAACCAGGTAATTCACTATGCAGGCACTAACACTGGGCTACTCGCCCTGTCCTAATGACACGTTCATCTTCTACGGCCTCGTTCACGGTGTTGTCCCCGGCGCGCCGGTATTTGATGAAATCCTGCAGGACATCGAATCGCTGAACCTGATGGCGGCGGAACAGTGCCTTGACGTCACAAAAATCTCGTTTCATGCCCTTGCGCATCTGAGGGAAGAATACTGTCTGTTGCACTCCGGGGGGGCGCTTGGAAGGGGCTGCGGCCCGTTGGTCGTGGCAAATCCTGCCGTAACATCGCGTGATCTGGCCACTATAACTATTGCCATTCCGGGTGAACTGACAACCGCAGCGCTTCTGCTCCGTCTGCACACCCCGAAGGACCTCAACACCGTCGTAATGCCTTTTCATGAGATTCTTCCAGCGACTGCATCAGGCACGGTTGATGCAGGCGTCATCATACACGAGAGCAGGTTTACCTATTCGGAATATAAGTTGAGAAAGGTAGTCGATCTGGGAGAATGGTGGGAAACTACTACGGGGCATCCAATTCCACTGGGCGGGATACTCGCTCGGCGTAACCTCGGTGGCCAATTGATTGCCACCGTAGACAAGGCTCTAAGATCAAGTGTGCAGTACGCATACGACCACCCAGATATTGTCCGGCAGTATATACGAGCGCATGCCCAGGAAATGGATGATACCGTATTGCAGCAACACATTGATCTATACGTCAATCAACATACGCTCGACTATGGGCCCGATGGCGAGGCGGCCATCAAAGATCTGCTGCTGCGAGCGGAATCGGTAGGCATAATTCCCCACTCAGATCTACCAATATTTGCGAACGGTTAGGGAGAGCGTCTATCAGCCCTGATGGTATCAGGTACTATCCACTGATTCAAGCTTCGACGGCTGACGCACCTGATATTTCCGTATCGACTACCCTCACACACACTTCCCAGCGCCAGAACCGAGGCGGCCGATCCAAGGAGCGTCATTTTCAGGCAGAATCGGTACCTCTCAACCCATCTATATAGCGAACATCCATCCGTGCGAGATCGATGACCGAATCAACCGGCTCGCCGGAGTATTCGCTGTGGAAACTCACGGGCCCCTGAAACTTCAAACCGTCCAAGGCCTTGAGAACGGTTTTCCAATCACCAAACCCAGTGCCGATTCGCACCACATCCATTCCCCAATTGCGTTGATCGCCCGAATTGGTCTGTACGCGTGCCAGATCCTTGAAGGACATCACTGACAGGTATTCCTTAACGATATTCAGCGCCATATCAATAGGCTCCCCGCAAATGGATAGATGTCCCACATCCGAGAAAATCCCGATATGCCGCGCATCGAATCCGCGGACAAGATTCATCGCGGACGAAGAGTTGAGCCCCATAGAATGCCCTGAATGATTGTGGACCACAGTTTGAACGCCGTGCTTTTCCGACAGCGCCTGAAACCCTTCCAACTTTCTCCGCACGTTTTCGACCTCAGTCCAATAGTCCATGCCAGGCGCCCAGTGCCAGTAACCGATCTTAACGTGCTGCACGCCAGACTCGCCGCAGGCTGCGTAATAGGCATCAGCATACGGGATGTCGACAGAATTGAAGTCGCCCGGTGCTGTTACGAGAGGAATTGAGAGTCCTTCCTCGGAAAACTGTCGCGCGGCTTCCGGTAACGCACGGCCGATATTACCGGGATTGACCGGATATCCGTCGCGCACGCATAAGTCGGCACCCGAGACGCCAACAGATTTCAATGCTGACATTATTTCTGGAATTCCGAATCCTTCGAGATGCTTGGTAAACATGATATACTTCATCGAGTCAGTGCTCCTTGCTATTGCATTGTTGACTACAAGAATCTGATGAGCGTTCACATAATAGTTACTGGTCAGTCTCAATGTCAACTGCTAACACTTGAACAATTGAGACTGGATCTGGTTAATGATCGGGAGGCCCAATAAATACGAAACCAAGTGGATTGATGTCCGTCAGAATTCCCATCCAAAATCTATCCACATTCCACGCTGGTCGGAACGCGAAAGCTCATACTATAGCCCATGCATCAGCTCGTGAAAATCGTACCTGAATCCGCCGAATATTCGTTCTCGCCCTCTGCATGAATCATCAGATACCGCTTGACAATGTACTGCACATTTTGCGTTGTTCTGTTGCCGTTTGAACTTCCTCTGTGATTTCCTATACGAACATTTATACCAATACAAAGGCAACTATGGAGCTTATCCTTACAGGGCTGGTGGCTGGATTTGTGCACGTGCTCGCAGGCCCCGATCACTTGGCAGCTGTGGCCCCGCTGGCCGTTCGGCATCGTTTCAGGTCGTGGCTATTGGGATTGCGTTGGGGTATCGGCCATACGGGCGGGGTACTGGTCGTGGGTGTCGGCGCACTATTGCTGCGGGGCATTCTTCCCATTGAGGCGCTGTCCGCCGTCAGTGAGAGACTGGTAGGCGTCTTCCTCATAGGCATCGGTCTCTGGATGCTTCGAAAAGCCTTCGACAAGCGGATTCACCTCCATGACCATGACCATCACGGCCAGCACCATAGCCACTTTCACCTGCACGGATCCTCCGCATCTCACGCGCTTCCGGCGCCACACAAGCACACTCATACAGCGCTGGCAGTCGGTACCCTTCATGGTCTTGCAGGCAGCTCCCACCTATTTGGTATTTTACCCGCGCTGGCCATACCCTCGACTATTTTGGCCGCAGGTTATATGGTGTCCT
>JABIQT010000080.1 GCA_018667995.1 Candidatus Latescibacterota bacterium | reverse complement strand
ACGCCTGCCGTCCGGATGTCTGTACCACAGATCCGATATACCAATCTGCCGTCGGGCGCCTATCGGTTCCGCCTTCAAGCGCAAAATGCTGCAGGGGTATGGAGTCCCGAGGTATCATCCGCTGAGATCGTTGTTGCGCCGCCGTTCTGGCGGTCCTGGTGGTCATACGCGCTGTACGTCCTGGCGCTTTCCATCGGCATTATGGGGTCTATACGGTATCACCACAGGGAGTTGGAACGCAAACATGCACTTCAGGAGAGGGAAGAACTGACGGAAGCCAGGGATGCCGCAGAAGCTGCCAATCGGGCCAAAAGCCTCTTCCTCGCCAACATGAGCCACGAGATTCGCACACCGCTCAATGCCATCTTAGGGTATGCGCAGATTCTGCAACGGCACCCCGAACTTCCAGTAGATGTAAGGGGCCCCATACAGACCATCGAATCCAGCGGCAACCATCTACTGGAACTGATCAACGAAGTACTGGACCTATCCAAAATTGAAGCCGGCCGTCTGGAACGTCAGGATGTTGATTTCGACCTGCGTGGACTCATGGAAAGCATCGGAGAGATGTTCCGGATGCGCTGTGAACAGAAGGGACTAGCCTGGCGTCTGGATTCGGAGCGATTACCCGAAGGACCGCTTCACGTGCATGGCGATGAACAGAAAATCCGTCAGATTCTGATCAACTTGCTGGCAAATGCGGCGAAGTTTACCGATGGCGGTGAGGTGATGCTACGCATAGCGGAAGCTACCAATCAGGACAGCCCGAATCATGAGGACGACTCAGCACCTCCACACTATCTATTCGAAGTAATCGACACCGGTGTCGGTATTGCCGAGGAAGATCGCACCAGGATACTCACGCCCTTTCAGCAGGGGAGCGCGGCGCGTGCGACCGAAGGAACCGGACTGGGGCTGACGATAGCGCACCGAATGGTCCATCTACTCGACGGCACCATCGATTTCGACTCACAAGCAGGTAAGGGTTCCAGATTCTGGTTCACACTGCCGCTGCCCCCCGCGGAAGGTGAGGTGGTCCTGCCCGCCGATATCGAATCCGCCCCTGTCAAACGACTGGCGGAGGGTTACACGGTCAAAGCGCTTGTGGTGGACGATGTCCTCGAAAACCGTGATGTCCTCTACCAGTTGCTCAATGATATAGGCTGTGAGGTGCAGCTGGCTGTCAATGGGCTCGAAGCGCTTGAAGCGGTGCGTACCGAACGGCCGGATATCGTTTTGATGGACATCAGAATGCCGGTTATGGATGGTTTGGAAGCCGCGCGGCGGATCATAAAAGAATACGGCAGCGGTTCGATAAAACTGGTAGCAGTTACCGCCTCTGCATTCGCCCACAACCGGCAGGAATACCTGAATGCCGGCTTCGATGCCTTTCTTTCCAAACCGTTTAAGATGGTTGAGATATACAACTGTATTATAACGCTCCTTGGCGTCGAATATGTCTACGATACCGGGGAAGACACACCTACTGGGCTGGCGCCTGTAAATATGCCGGACGATATGCTGTCCAGCCTGAAAGAAGCCGCAGAATACGGTGACGTCACCGCCCTGGACGCCGCCTTCGACCGTCTTGAAGTCCTCGGCGAGGACGAACATCGCCTGGCCGACCATTTGCGGCAACTGAACGAAAATCTGGAGATGGGAACGATACTGGAGATTCTTGAAGAGATGACGCAGTACAAGTAAGATCCGCCCGGTCGATATAGATTGGCCCTGTGCCCAGTACTCTGTTCGATGACATGGTCTTCTGCTCGTGCTGGCAACCTTGGGTACTGTCATTTCTGTTGCGACACTACTACTACACGCGCCAAACCCAGAGACAGCGCCGCTATGTGTGTATCTACAACATCCTGGCGATCGATGAGGAGTAGAATGCGTTCAACAAGATGAAACGTATGATGTTTCTCAAGTGATCTGGATGAGAAACCGATGTCCTGAAAATCGACGTTGACGTGAGGTTACTATGCCCCCGAGTCGGGTCCTGATCTCAGTGTAATGGCAGTGCTTGATGTGGCTTTGGAGAACCTGGCACTAGGGAATAGCATTCCCAATCTGCTGGTATCAAATCTGAGACGTACAAAATGCTTGCGCTCATGGGATCATTTTGTTATTTATATCTGCTTCGGGTCGACCAGATCTTTGGCTGTTCCTGATCTGATTTCGAATTGTAGAGATTTAATTCAAAGAGGAAGAACTCATGGCCAAGAATAAGAACCGTGCCCAGATAAAGTTGAAGAGTACGGAAAGCACGCACATGTACCTTACTAAGAAGAACAAACGTAACACGACCGGTCGCTTGGAGATTCGCAAATACGATCCGATTCTCCGCAAGCATGTGATGTACCGCGAATCGCGATAGTTGTTAAACGACCGGGCAGACCGGACAGGGAGAAATTGAAATGTCACGTAAGTGTAAATTGACCGGTAAGGGACCTTTGGTTGGCAATAATGTTTCGCATGCCAATAATAAGACCAAGCGAGTGCAGTTGCCGAATCTTCAGCTGAAACGCATCTTTGTGCCCGAACTGGGACGAACGGTACGCATTAAGATGTCGGTGAACGCCATCAAGAGTGTCACAAAATCAGGCCTCATGCCATTCCTGAAGAAGCGTGGTTTGCAGTTGAGAGACGTGATATAGTTTCATGACCTCGGAAAGTGCTTCCCAGCATAAAGCCACAGCCGCTAAAAGCGGCCCGGTGGCGATTGCTATCGTCACCGTTAGCGATACTCGTACGCATGAAACAGATGTAAACGCGCAATATCTCCAAAAACAAATTGAAGCCAACGGCCACCGACTCGTCGCCTACCACCTTATCAAGGATGAGCCGGATCAGGTGGGGTGCGTGTTGGATGAGTGCGCTGATGGTGAAGCCCAAGTGGTTCTCTTCAATGGTGGCACCGGGATTT
>JABIQT010000081.1 GCA_018667995.1 Candidatus Latescibacterota bacterium | reverse complement strand
GCCATGTCCGTAGTGCTCTCGGCCGTGGCGGTATTATTGACCTACGTTCTGCTGCGTCCCGATCCTCTCACTCTTGCCCGAAAGCATGCTGGGTCTTTCGGGAAGGTTGTTCTCGAAGATTCCGTACGACCGTTGAAGGAAATCTTCTCTGATCCCACAGTTCGTTATGCTACGACCTCCATGGTCATCGGGCAACTGGTGATGACCCTCCTCATGGTCATTACGCCGCTACACATGAATCATAACGCCCATTCGACTCAGACAATCTCACTTGTAATAATGGCACATGCCATGGGTATGTTCGGGCTTTCAAATCTGACCGGCTGGTTGGTCATCAGATACGGACGTGAATCGGTCATAAGACTGGGTGTGGTGACACTGATCGTGTCGAGTGTTTTGACTCCGGTATCGCCCCAGTTCGTACCCCTGGCTCTGGCATTATTTCTTCTCGGAATCGGTTGGAATTTCTGCTTCATCGCGGGGTCATCATTGTTGGCCGATTCGCTGGCACCGAATGAGAAGGGACGTGTACAGGGAGCCAACGAGATGTTTATCTCCATATCTGCGAGTTTGGGAAGTATGGGGACCGGAATAGCCTTTGTCGGGGGAGGCATCGTGGCATGCGCTGTGATTGGGTTCGTGTGTTCCCTGGGGTTGGGTGTGTATAGCATCATCTACGGTCGCCGAACACGCACGGATGAACAGGAATTGAGATCGGCGTGAGCAATAAATGGTGAGAAAGTTTACGAGGTAAATCAAAGATGTCTCAAGTGACGCTCGATGATATTTATACTGCCGCGGAACGGATTCGTGGCACGTTGGTTGAAACGCCCTGCTCGGTATCTAAGACCCTGTCCCGGATAACCGGCGCTGAGATCGTCCTCAAATTCGAAAACCTTCAGTTTACAGCTGCGTTCAAGGAACGTGGGGCCCTGGTCAAACTGCTATCGCTGGACGAGGGCCAGCGGCAGAATGGGGTGGTCGCCATGTCGGCCGGAAACCATGCTCAGGCCGTAGCATATCATGCCAGCCGTCTTGGAATACCAGCTACAATCGTGATGCCCAAATACACGCCCTTGGTAAAAGTCGAACGTACACGCGGATTTGGGGCTCAAGTTATCTTGCATGGCGAGGGGTTCGACGACACGCGCGCGTTTACGGAGCAGCACGCTGCCACCGAAAACCTGTTGTTGGTTCATCCCTATGATGATCCGCATGTCATCGCCGGACAGGGAACCGTCGCACTGGAAATGTTGGAGGTATTCCCGGATCTTGATGCAATTGTTGTCCCGGTCGGTGGCGGTGGCTTGATCTCAGGCGTGTCGATTGGTGCAAAGGGAATTAAACCCGAAATCGAAATAATTGGCGCAGAAACTTCACGTTTTCCGTCTATGTATCAGACTTTAAGAGGAGAACCGGTACTTTGTGGGACATCGACGATGGCGGATGGTATTGCAGTGAAGGAACCGGGCAAGCTTGCCATCGATATTGTACGACAGAATGTCGATGATATTCTCCTGCTCGATGAGGAACATATTGAGCAGGCTGTGCTTCATCTACTGGAGGTCGAGAAGACTGTCGTAGAAGGGGCCGGCGCCGTGGGGCTAGCCGCCGTACTTCGGTATCCAGAGCGGTTTCGAAACAGGCAAGTTGGATTGATCCTCTCAGGCGGAAATATCGACCTGCTGATTTTGTCGTCTATTATTCAGCGGGGCCTTGTCCGGTCGGGACGCTTGATCAGACTTGTGGTGGAAGTTAGGGATGTACCGGGCTCGCTGGGCGATGTCACCGCCTGTCTTGGCGAGTCCGGGGCCAGTATCGTCGATGTCTTCCACCATCGCGCATTTACCAGTGTGCCTCTACAGTCCGTTGAAGTAGAGTTTGTGCTTCAAGCTCGTGGGACGGACCACGTCAAGCAGATCATAGAATCACTGGATGAAAAAGGCTATAAAGCTGAGGTTCACGACGTTATTTAATGTGCCAGATATCACTTGACCAGATTGCTCTTTTAAGACTAAATTATCTGCTCTCAAAGCTAATCTGATATTCAATTGAAAGGAATCTGATGAGTGGCGTCACTGTCAATCCCCTGCTTGACTGGACTATCCTTCCTCCATTTGACCAGATCAAAATTCAACATTTTGAACCCGCGGTAGAATCACTCATTGAGCAATCGGAGAAGGCTCTTTCCGAGATTGAGGCTGGGGATCCTACATCGTGGAACTGGGATCGGCTCATGATTCCGATCGAGAGGGTCGACGACGGCTTTGATCGTGTGTGGGGTGTGATTTCACACCTTCATTCTGTGAAGAATAGTCAGGAACTTCGCGACGTGTACGATCCGTTACTCGCCAAGGTGGTAGCTTTCAGTAACCGGATGGGGCAGAGCAAACCGATCTACGAAGCCTATCGCGCCCTGAGAGAAGGCCGCGAGTGGTCGGATTACAGCGATGCACGCAAACGTATAATCGAGTC
>JABIQT010000082.1 GCA_018667995.1 Candidatus Latescibacterota bacterium | reverse complement strand
GACCCGGCTACATCGGGAGGTATTCTTGAGACTAAGAAAATAGGAGATTGTGCTCAAGAACACGGCATTGCGATGGCCCTCCACATGGCGGCTATGCCAATTGCCCAAATGGCCAGCGTCCACTGTGCTGCCGCAACCGAGAACTTCATCTCTCTCGAGAACCACTACGTCGATGAGCCCTGGTGGAACGACATCGTCACCGGCCTGCCAAACCCGATCATACAGGATGGATTCATTGCAGTACCCGAGAGCCCGGGGCTGGGCATTGATCTCAATGAGGCAGTGATTCGTGAACACATCAATAGTAAGCATCCAGGCTTTTTTGAATCCACGGAAGCGTGGGATGGCGAATCTTCCCATGACCGGCTTTGGAGCTGATGTCAGCACATCTGACGATCCAATAGAATACCCCGTTCAGATAACGACGTACATATGATCAGGCTCAGCAGGAGGAAGCTGAACATGGTTCGCGCTATGCCAAGCCTACAGCTTATGTCGCGTGTCCAAGGGCACCAACAAGGTAAGAGTTCATGGCGGTAACAAACGAACAGCAACGACAGTTTGATACGGATGGCTTTTTTTTGATTGAGGACGCACTCGCCCAGGATTCAGTCTCACGGATCCTGTCAGCATGTGACGAAGTGGATGCTTGTTTTCGGGGCGCGCAATGGGTAGGTCCAGATGAGGCATTCCAGGTCCGGAATGCCCTGGCTCATCATGAGGAGTTCTTCAAACTCGTCGACCATCCCGATTTATTGCCGCTTGTCGTTGACCTCATTGGATGCAATATCCAGATAAGAACGTCTCATCTGGATGTAAGGCCGCCCATGCAAGCCGCAGCGGCCACAGGGGATTTGGGGGCGCCGGGCAGCTTCTTTCCGTGGCACTCAGACGGCCCCAATTTTGGCTATCCGATTACCAACGGGGCCGTACCATTTATGGAAATCAAGGTAGGCCATTACCTCACTGATCTCACTGAGCATAACAGCGGTGGCATCTGCGTAGTAAAAGGAAGTCACCGGCTTTCTCCTGACTTGATTCACGACCCGAGTTTTCAGATTAACCCAGAGGATATATTTGAGGTCAATGTCAAACCCGGGACAGCGATGATCTGGCGGACGGCTCTTTGGCATTGTTTGACACCCAACCTGTCTACACGTACCCGCAAGTGCCTTTACTATGGGTACACGCATCGCTGGATCCGGCCCTCCGACTATATGCATCAACCACGGGATCTGCTGGCGAAATGTACCCCGATTCAGCGGCAATTGCTCGGAGAGTTGGGTACGGGGGATACGAACTATGAAGGGGATGATCTCGCCCATCCCGCCAACAGATTCTGGCGACCTCAAGAAGGCGACGTGCCTCTTGAAGATTGGGTAAAGAGATAGAATCAAATCGAACATCTCTGGAGAGAGGCCGTCGGACAGGCGGGCGGACAGAAGTGACTACAACGAGAAACAGGGAGAAGCTGAGATGGGAATGACCGACGCAGAGATTTATGAGTTCGATCTGAATGGAATTATCGTCTACCGTGATTTGATCGGCAGAGATGATGTCTCCCGTATGAATTCATTGATAGACGATAAAATCGTCCAGGACGGCAAGGACTATAGCCACAGTTTCTCATTTTTGGATATTGATGCCTGTTTCATGGATCTCATGGCGCATCCAAGGACATTGGGTATTATCCGTCACATGATCGGAGACTGGCTACGCTTGGATCATCACTATGGCCTGCAGATGGACAACACCTCCGTCAGCAAAGGCAAAACCAAGCCGAATCTTCATGGAGGCCCACGCCAGGATAACGGTGAGCACGAGTACCAGTGGATCGACGGAAAGATGTACAATGGACTCATCGTTGTCATGTACGCTCTTGAGGACGTCAATCCGGGTGATGGAGGATTCATTGCCGTTCCTGGAAGTCACAAGTCAAATATGGGAGTTCGTCACAAGCCGCCTGTGGATTCACCTTTGGTAACCAATCCTTCCTTGAAGGCTGGAGATATGCTAATTTTCACGGAGGCACTGGTGCATGGGACGAATACGTGGACCTCAGACGGTCGGCGACGGTCACTGCTCTACAAATACTCTCCTGGGCATTCTGCCTGGTCCGAGGCATCTGGCCAGGAGCGTTATCTACCAATCACACAGAACGATTTGCAGAGGGATCTGCTGCGACCGCCGAGTGTCGGTGGTCGCAAGCCACTGAATTTCCCCGCCACCAAATAATCCGGACCGGTAGTCATAGAAGGAGCATCATATGAGCGTGCGAGATGAATACCGCTATAACCGTCTGACATGGGCGGAGATGAATGAAGCCATTGCCATGCAAAAGGTCGTGCTGTTGCCCACGGGATCCACAGAGCAGCACGGAAGACATCTGCCTCTTGATACAGATGTCTTTCTCGCAGAATCCGTATGTCTGGAGGTCGGTCGCAGGGCACCCGATAAAATCCTTGTTCTGCCGCCGATATCCTACGGGCTGAACATGCATCATATTGACTTTCCCGGTACCATCCACATCGAGCCGGAGGTCTTTATTGCGTTCTGCCTAAATATCACCAAGAGCGTGGCTTATCACGGTTTCGAGAAGATCCTTCTGGTGAATGGCCACGGTTCTAACGCTCCGCTGGTGGACCTGATCGCACGCAAGACAGTGCTGGCAACTCAATCATTGTGCTTTGCTTCAAACTACTTCACGTTTCTGATGGACGCCTTTGAGGAGATCAAGGAGTCGGACGTGATGGCGCATGCGGATGAATTTGAAACGTCTCTGTATCTGCACTTGGCTGGTGATCGTGTGAAAATGGAATATGCGGAGGAAGGAAAGGATAGGATCGGTAAACACGTGACGTCCGACAGCACAACCAATGTACGGTTCAATGATTTCTGGGGACGTTGGACCCAGTTGGGTGTTCACGGCGATCCAACCAAGGGTACGGCCGAGAAGGGCGCAATCATATTTAACGCAGCCGTTGAGGGTTTGCTGGAGCTGGTCGATGATATCAAAGAATGGCCCATTGAACAGCGCTCTGATCAGCATACCGGACCGGTCCAAAGTCAGATCCGTTGGTGACGCAGTCTAGGGAATCAAGTAACGCCCCTATGAATGCCTACCAGAAAACGGCAATAACCACGTTGGTTGCCGTGATCATTCTGATCACCGTTGGCAGCCTGGTCCGCGTTGCAGGCGCCGGTCTAGGGTGTCCGGACTGGCCCTTGTGCTGGGGGTGCTGGTTGCCGCCTTCAAGCGTAGATGATCTCGATATGGCGTACATAGCCGAGAAAGGCTTCGATCTTGCGGAATTCAATCCCACAAAGATGTGGATAGAGTACATAAACCGCATGGTGGGTGTCGCGATCGGATTTCTGGTCTTCGCAACCTTCCTGCGGTCGATCAGATATCGTGCGACCCAAGCTGTGATCTTTCGCTGTTCGTTACTCAGCGTGCTGCTGGTTGGATTTCAGGGATGGTTAGGCGGCCAAGTCGTGCAGTCAGGACTCGTGCCGGGTATTATCACGCTGCATATGGTTCTGGCGCTTGTCCTGGTAGGTCTGCTGATATTCACTACTCATGAAGCCACGAAAACAGATGTGGACATTACCCTTTCCGAAGGTGTTCGAGGACCGTTCACTAGAATCGCCATGGCGCTACTTGTGCTCACATTCGCGCAGTTGATATTGGGCACCCAGGTTAGAGAGGCCGTGGACCCTTTTATCAAGGATCCGGGAGGCCTGGCGCGATCAGAATGGCTCGCCAATGCAGGAATGGTTGATCATATCCACAGAGCATCATCGTGGTTGGTCCTGGTTGCCGGTGTCTTCCTGTTTCGGTTTATGCGATTGAACAGCATCGCAGGTCTGTTGCGGCGCCTGGGCTATTGGATACTCATGGGAATCATGGGACAGATGATACTGGGGATCATTCTTGCGTACGGCGGATTACCAAAATCAGCACAAGTGCTACATCTGGTCATTGCTACGTTCCTGATTTGTACGCAATTTTACGTGATATTACTCACGCGAGATCGAACGCAGCATGCCACATAAATCAGAACCGAGCGTTAAAAATTGGGAGAAGTCGCGCCCACCTCGGGTTGTTGCCGACATAGTTCAATAGACCTAATTGAATTCCCTTCAAGTCCCTGGTGAAATTAAACAGTCCTATCTGAGCACCGCGGGTCGTTTCTGTGAAGACATGAAATGATCCCCCATTCGTATGTGCACCGTTGACGAATCCTCCAATCGATACTCCGTGAACTTCTTTGGCCATAGCTGCCACGCCGCCGAAGCCGAAACCAGTCAAACGTCCTCCGATAGCCACTACGCCTGGGGAAAGTCCAATTCCCTTCATATTTTCACCGATGCCCACGGCGAGTCCTCCGGTAAAGATGCCCGTGGCGGATTTCCCGGCGGCCACGGCCAATCCTGCCGTGGCGATTCCGTATTGTCCCCCTCCGGCTCCTACGATCCCGAGCGAAGCAGAGATGCCAGAAAGCGAACCACCTGCCCCGACAGCAAGTCCACCAACAAAGAGCCCCAATGCGTCCCCTCCGCTGCCGACGACTGCCCCGGAAAGTCCTATGCCTGTCAATGCCCCCCCGGCTCCGGCCGCGATGCCACCGAATATCAGTCCATCAACGGATCCGCCTGATCCTGACGCAAGACCACCGATAGACATGCCGGTAACAGACTCGCCCGCTCCTGAAGCCAGGCCACCAACTGTGATACCGACTATATCTCCTCCTGTGCCGGCGGCCAGTAGTCCCGCTGACACGCCCCGTAGACCCTGACCTGAACCGGCCGCAAGGCCGCCAATCACAAGACCTCTCGTTACACCACCACTTCCCGCCGCCACACCACCCAAAGCCACACCGGAAATGTCTTCCCCTCCGAAGGCAGCTATTCCGCCTATGGCCAGTCCGGCAAATCGATATCTCGCAACCACCTCCAAAACCCCGATGCCAACGCCATTGATATAAGCGGCACGGGGTCCCACCACACCAAGGTTCAGCCCATTGACGGTGGCAGTCTCAAATACAAATGGTTGCGTTCTCCAAACAGATAAATTCACGCCGTTCACATGCTTGAGGCGTACATCAACAAAATTGATCCGCAGTCCGTTGGTGCGGGGAGCGTCTCCGATGCTCAATCCATATCCCCTAACCGCGAGATCCAGTGATTGGCCATAGCAGATTCCGACCTGGAACAGTAGCGCAATCGCGACAGCGGTCATACTCCATGTAGCCATAGAGCTTTGCCCTCTATACATAAACACGAGTAGCCCGGTGTGATCCACCGGGCTACGACCATGCAATACCTATACTCAGATTATCCCGTTGAATGGTCCCGGGTAACTAGAAAACCTCTTTTAAGAAGATAGAACCGTTAGTCGTCTTGAGACGGATCAATGTGTTGCCCCCGCCATTGAGATCGCCG
>JABIQT010000110.1 GCA_018667995.1 Candidatus Latescibacterota bacterium | reverse complement strand
CTCATCCCCGACTCGGCCTCCATGAACTGACAGACGCTCATCTCACCAGAGCGCACAGCCTCGCTGAACTTCCAGACATCTGTGCCTGATCCAATGTCTTTACCACGATACTTACCGTTAAGCATAGGACCACCTGATACAACAATGGACGGTAAATCACAACTGGCCGCCCCCATGAGTAAAGCGGGCGTGGTCTTGTCGCAGCCGGTCAGGAGAACTACCCCATCCAGGGGATTAGCCCGGATGGTCTCCTCGACATCCATACTTACCAAATTTCGAAATAACATCGTGGTAGGTCGCATCAACGGCTCGCCGAGCGACATGACTGGGAATTCAACCGGGAATCCGCCGGCTTCGTAAACACCCCGTTTAACACGCTCTGCTATTTCTCTGAAGTGCCCGTTACAAGGCGTTAGCTCGGACCACGTATTACAGATCCCGATAACGGGACGGCCATCAAAGAGATGGTCCGGATGTCCCTGATTCTTCATCCAGCTTCTGTGAATGAAGCCAGTTTTACCCGCCGGACCGAACCATTGCGTACTTCTAAATGCTTTCTTCTTACTATCTTCCATGTGCTGCTCCTCCGAAGTTCTGTGACTAGGCGACAGGCTGTGGCTGGGCAGTGGCGGCCCGATTCATCTTCCGCGCCCGCAATGCGGCTTTCAAACCAACCCATCCCGCTCGCATCGTGGGAGGCGAAAGGAGATAGATCAGAATAATGATACCAATCTGCAGCGGAATGATGCGGAATGCTCCCTGCCCATTAAATTCAAGAATGGCTTGCTCAAAGTCCGGCTTCAACTGAATCACGGGGCCCTGAATGGCGGCCGAAAAGCCAATCAGCATACTCAGAATCCCCCAAAACCTACCCGTCTGAGCTGGGTCGCCCAGTCCGACCGTGCCCGTAATTAAGAGCGTCCGGATCTTAACTCGCGACGCCAATTGTCTTAGCAGGCGCACCGACCGCTTCACAAAACCTCGAGACTGAATGATACCAAGCACGTCGGACAGAGATTGCCTTCGTGATGCCTTGCGAGCATGCGACGCCTCTTGCTCTGATTCCTTGACTTTCACCTCTGTTGGACGACTCGCCCCGTCCGTATGTCGAGGAGGTTTATCGTCCTGTTTCCGTCTGCGACCTATGCGGACCCGCCCGAAGAGCCAGGTGACGATTAAGTGGCCGGTGACGGTACCAGAACGGCGGATACCTATCGAGATGTCGACAGGGACAGCCAGCAATAGTGCGGGAATCACAATCAACAACGTGAGTGAGATCAGCATCGATAGCTCGCCCTACCCCTCGCCCGAGTCGTCTTCATCATCGTCATTGGCTGATTTGCCGAATCGACTGAGCACCTGGTCCTTAATCAATTCCATGATCTTATCCGTCGGAGAGGCTCCGGAAGCAGCTGCTTTTACGACGGGTTCAAGGCGTGTACCTGCCTCATCAATGATAAGGAACGCTACGGGTTCCACACCAGCGCCGGCACCGGTTGCGCCGGCCTGCCCCCCCTTGTTTGCGTCTTTTTCGCCGCCACCTCCGGTCCCAAATCCGAAACCGACCCTTACGATGGGAATGATGGTTGTTCCATCCACGGATATCGGATCTCCGACAACGGTCTCGGCATTGACTATGCTTCGTAGCTCGGACAGTGTCGTCTTTAGTAACTGTTCTACGTCTTGCATGATTGGCTCTCCAGATAGATGTCGTCGGGGTGTCATGAAAATAAGCGATTCGCGCCTCTTCGAAAAGAGAGTTTTCATCGCCCTCATCCAGATTGACGCAGATTTCACATGCCCGTATATTGGCACATGCTACCCCACGCAACCGTTGCACCACAATCAGCAAGGAGCTATACGTTGGATAAGCAGACCCTCATCGACCATCTGAACGAAGACCTGGCGAACGAACTGAGCGCTGTTATTCAGTACACGACCTATGCGGCTAAAGCCACGGGCCCATACAGACCCGAACTAGCCCAGTTCTTCCTCAGTGAGGTCGCTGACGAGCAATTGCATGCCCAATATCTG
>JABIQT010000671.1 GCA_018667995.1 Candidatus Latescibacterota bacterium | reverse complement strand
TTGCTCATATCCATATTAACTGGCTGGCCCCTGTCAAGCTGAGGAAAACCTTGATCAGCGGAACCAGAAAAATGATTGTGTACGATGATATGGAAACTAGTGAAAAGGTAAAGGTCTATGATTCCGGGGTATCGATAACAGAGGCACCGGAGAATATTCATCATACCTTGGTGCAATACCGGACTGGAGACATGTACGCCCCCAAATTGGATCAGCGAGAGGCGTTGTCCCTGGAGTGTGAACACTTCATCGAAGCTGTTGTGAGTGGCATTGATCCGGCCACCGGGGGGCACGCCGGAAGGAGAATTGTGGCGATGTTAGAGGCCGCTCAGGAGTCTCTATCAGAACAAGGGGCTTGGATTTCCGTCCATTAGGGCGAACGGAACAGTGCTGTGAATTCAACATTCTCCTGGTGCGTGATCATACTGGCATATAATGAAGCTGCCACATTGGAACGCGTTATCGCAAAAACGATTCCAGTCCTGGAATCTATCACGCCCAGATTCTCAATCCTGATCGTAAACGATGGAAGTACAGACGGCACGCGAGAGGTGTCTGACGCGCTGGTAGCCGCAGATCAACGGGTCCACGTGATTCACCACGACACCAATAGGGGGATCGGCCACGGGCTGAGGTCAGGCTACGCCAATGCTGAAGGTGATATTGTGGGTATGATACCGGCTGATGGTCAGTTTGATCCCGAAGAGTTGAAGGGCTTCCTCCCAGAACTCGACGGCTATGATGTGTTTTCGTCATACCGAAAAGAACGCAATTATACGGCAGTCAGGACTCTTGTAACTACGGTAAACCGACTCTTAATAAAATGGTTCTTTGGGCTCAAAATAAGAGATGTCAACTGGGTGAAATTTTACAAGAAGTGGATACTGAATACCATCGACATACAGTCAATCAGTCCCATGGTTGAGACCGAACTGGTGGTGAAGTCCATCAGATTCCATGGTGCCCGATTGCTAGAACGTGAATCTACCTACCATCCCCGATCAGCCGGCAAGGCCCGAGGTGCCAGCTTCCGTCATGTGTTCAGGTCTCTCCTCGATCTGTTCACCTTCTACCGGTCACTGTAATGTCTCCCGCCGCATTGTTACGATTCCTGAAATCAGGTCGTTGCGCTATATCCCATGCAATCCTACTTACTACCTCATTCTTCGCGGGGTTGGGCGTTTTGGGCATTCACCAGTACCAAACGCTTACTCTTGACGACCTATTCAATCCATCGATACAGTGGATCGGATACTGGATCGCTTGTGCTTCCGTGTGGTACACCAGCTGGTTGATCTGGAATATATCCCTTTCGCGCTTCCTCAAATCAGATACCGAATCGGCACTCCGAGGTGACGCAGTGGGTTACGTCCCCCTGGCCCTGATACTGGGTGTCTGGATAAAACACATGGGGTTGCCTGCTTCCCTGTTTGTGATTCCGGCCGTCGCGGGATTTCTTGCTTGGAAGCTTCGTTCGGTTCTTACGGTGCTTGGTTCCTCACTGGCAACGAATGCACGCTGTACGATCGTCTTAGGTGCCGGCATGACGGTGTTCGCATGTGCGTTCAGTTACTATGGAGCCCTCAGGTTTTTGGCGTTCCGTTCTTTTGCCGACTTTGGGCTGTTTGTTCAGCAAGTATGGAATTTCTCGAATTTCGACTACTTCTTTCGCTCGGGAATGGGTTGGCTTCCCTTTGGAAATCATTTTTCCCCCATCATCTTACTCCTGGCACCATTCTATTGGATTTGGGAGAATCCTATCACGATTATACTGATTCAGAATGTGGTCCTGGCTTTGGGGGCCCTGCCGTTGTATTGGCTGGCACGCGACAGATACCATCTTCCGATTTATGGCCTTGCCATCGGGCTGTGCTATCTCATGTATCCCGCCCTGCAGCTGCCTGCAATGGGGGATTTCCATGAAAGTCTTCTGGTAGCAACACCCGTACTGTTCGCATTCTATTACCTGCAGCGTAAATCGTATCATAGCGCCTGGGGTTTCATTTTGCTTGTACTGATGTGTAAGGAGGATACACCGTTCATTGTATTCATGCTGGGAGCCTATGCGTTGGTAATCCAGAAGGATCATCGGCAGGGGCTGTCTATCATGGGGGGCGCCGTATTGTGGTTCGTGGTAAGCGTAGGAGTAATAATGCCGATGTCGCAGGGGACCGAGAACTGGTATCTTCAATTCCTGCCTTCTACGGGTGCCGGTGGTACCGACGCGGTGACGATGATGGATCGAGCCAGGTCTCTCGTTGCACATGTCTTCAGCGCGGAGCACTTCGTGCCACTCATGCAGTTATTAGTCCCGTTGGGAGCCTTGTCTTTGTTAGCGCCGGCAGAGATCCTGATTGGCGTACCTACATTTCTGGAGTTGGCCCTTTACACAGGACCGCCCTTTGGCCTTGTAGGTACCCTTAAGACGTGGCATGTTGTTGCTTTGGTTCCGGCGTTCTTCATTGCAACCGTCTTCGCCATCGGAAAGGTCTCAAGAAGCCGGTTCTTCTCTGCATTGCAGGATAACAGAACCCCGGGGTTCTTGTGCCTTACCTATCTCCTCATTTGCGGAGTTGGAGCAACGCTCTCTTATGGCGCCTTCCCTCTGTTACCACGAAGTAGCAGCGATATCGACGTAACCACACATGACCGGATTGGACATGAAGTCGTCGCAACAATCCCACCGGATGTTTCTGTTGCTACGACATCACCATTGTCAGCCCATTTGGCACATCGACGCGAGCTCTACATGCTTCC
>JABIQT010001082.1 GCA_018667995.1 Candidatus Latescibacterota bacterium | reverse complement strand
CTCGCTATCGCGGATCTTGCTTGTGGCGTGACGATCGAATGCGAGTATCGCATCGTCACGACCCATTCCGCAGCCATTATCCGTGACCTTCATGAGTATTTTTCCGCCAGATTTCACCTCAACGGTGATGCGCGTACTCCCGGCATCGATAGCATTCTCGACGAGTTCCTTCACGACAGCAGCCGGACGTTCCACTACTTCGCCGGCAGCAATCTTATTGGCGAGGTTTTCTGGTAGTATTTTGATACGATTAGGCATAGTAGACCGGGGGAAACGGTTTTAGACAGTCCTGATGGCGCACAAATGAAACTCGAAGAAATAGAGATTGCGGCTCAACTTAAACATGAAGCGTAGCCGTCATACCAAGTTGGCCAGCATACTTCTTCCGTATTGGTGAAATAATGTTCTCGCAGAATTCGTCAACTTGCTGGGGAGCCCGGCCACAGAACTTCCCTGGATCAGTCAAGGTACCAAACTTGCCCTTTAGTACGGCAAAGCCGGGATCTTCCGCCAACCGCTCGAGGAGGTCATTAGCCCGGCCCTCCTCCTTCACTGCCCGGGCCGCCGCGACAGAATGATGACGGATCGATTCGTGGAGATCCTGACGATCTCCTCCTGCCTTGACAGCCTCCATGAGCAATTCCTCTGTCACCATGAATGGCAACTCATCCATGACATGGCGATTGATGACCGCGGGATACACTTCCATTCCAGAAGCCACATTCATGTAGACGTTCAAGACGCTATCAACGGCAAGAAAGGCCTCCGCCAATGAAAGCCTTCTGTTTGCCGAATCATCGAGCGTTCGCTCAAACCATTGGCCTGTAACCGTCATTGCGGGGTTCAGACTGTTGGCAATGACATGGCGGGAAAGCCCTGCGATCAACTCGCAGCGTCTTGGATTTCTCTTATAGGCCATAGCCGAGGAGCCCACCTGTTTGGATCCAAAGGGCTCTTCCATTTCCTTCAGATTGTGCAGAAGTCTCAGGTCATTGGAGAATTTGTAGGAAGATTGTGCGATCCCAGACAGTACGTCTACAAACTGACTGTCAAGTTTTCGAGGGTAGGTCTGGCCTGTCACGGCAAATGAAGCATCAAATCCGAGCTTCTCGGCCACCAGCTGGTCGAGGCGACGCACTTTGTCCTCGTCGCCGTCGAACAGCTTCATATAGCTTTCCTGCGTGCCCGTGGTGCCCTTCGCTCCACGGAATCGCATATTCTCCAGTCGATATTCAAGATCCTCAAGATCCAGCGTGAGATCGTACGCCCAGAGGCAAGCGCGTTTCCCCACCGTGGTGAGTTGTGCCGGCTGGTAGTGGGTGAAACTCAGAGTCACGAGATCTCGATGTCGCTGTGCGAATTCACCTAATGCATCGATTACGTTAACGAGCTTCTTCAGTATCAATCGCATCCCGTCTCGAAGAATGATGAGGTCCGCATTGTCACCGACAAAAGCACTTGTGGCGCCGAGATGAATGATGGGGTGGGACTCGGGACACTGTTCTCCGTAGGCGCGAATATGAGCCATGACGTCATGTCTTGTCTCCCTCTCAAGCTCCTGAGCCCGTTCGTGATTCACATCGTCCTGAAAGCGCTTTAGTCCTTCAATCTGCTCATGGGAGATCGGTACACCCAGTTCCTTCTCAGATTCAGCCAGGGCGACCCATAGCTTACGCCACGTTCGAAATTTAGTATTGGCTGAAAACAGCTCGCCCATTTCACGAGTCGCATAGCGCTCCACCAGCGGACTTTGATACACATCGTAGTAATCTTGATCTCGTTCCACGGAATAATCTCTCCAGTTACAAAAGTTAATGGTGCGAACTAACGGAACTCCGATAGTAGGCGAGCTAAGGCGATCGATCGAATCCAAAGCCAGAGCCGCTAAGTTACCTTGGCTGTGGACCAATCGCCCTCAAATGCCCATTTACGCTGCAGCTCAATGGTATCATGTGGTTTGAAAGTGCGAATGTGATCGGAAAGAACGGAACCCAGAATGTCAATTTTCCTCAGGTCACCGGTACCCAATTCCAGAGCATCGGCGTAGAATACCGTGCCAACTTCGAGCGGTTCGAACCCCATAGCTTTTGAAATCACTGCATCAACCGAGATAGTATCTGCGCTGGCCGCCGAGAGGCCAAGGGGTACCGTATCTGTACCGCCAGGTCCATTACCTTGTATGCCGATCGTACCATCAATCACACTAAAGTCGGGCATCATATGTTTTGCCAGGCGTACCAGATTCCGATTCAGTGCCCGTGCCTCGGCCGGATGTTCGCGTTCCTTGTGTGATACGAACCCGTGAACCTTGATCCGATCTGATTTTCTTATGGTTCCCATGATAAGGTTCTTCAGGGCCAACGTGACCATAGCCCCGTCGTGGGTTTTGGCCACGGCGACAGAAATCACACAGGGGCAATCCAGTATGGTTCGGGGCATTCGCACCATTTGCCAGGTACCATCTACCATGTAAACACGCGTGGCGAGCCACCGTGTTTCCTCGTTAAGGTCCACAAGCTCTATGGGAATGTCATACTCGTCGATCAGATCTGTGTAGCCGAAGTGACGAAAAGCCTCGCCGCTGTAAGATTCGTTTCCCCCCTCAGCCACAAGAATACGTTCAGGCTTTTGGGGAAGCGTCATGATCACGTCCAATACGCCGCGAAGAGCATCAACATGGGTGCACACAAGTGGATTGTTACCAGAGAGGAAATTCGGCTTGAGTATGACTTCTTTCCCCATTCTTCCAGCCAGGTCGTCCCGTACAAGCTCAACGGACCTTCGGACACTTTCACGCCTATTCGTTCCTTCCGACAGTCCGACTCTGGATATTGCCATGTGCTATCTCCTATGTCTCGTAGAAGCGCAGGGCCGGCTCGGACTCGATCAGCCCGATGCGATGTGCCCGCCGATAGAACTCCTTCAGACCGGCCTGCTCATCCGGCCCGAATGGGTATTGAAGATGGTCACTTAGATAGGCCTTATAGAGTGAAACAGGATGACGGTGGGTTACGGCATACTCGTTGGCTATTTCGCCAAGACAATCCAGGCCTAAATCTTTGGATTTAATTAACTTGCGTACTTCATCTTTGGATACAGCGCCTTCGTGTCCCGCCCAGAAAGCATATACAAATGGAAGCCCCGTAAGTTCTGTCCACTCTCGACCGAGGTCAAGACGATCTTCGGGGCGATCCGTATATTCCAGCGCAGGATCTCCGATCACGAGAGCGGCATCCGCAGACTCCAGCATGGCATCCAGATCGGGAGGATGCGGCACGGCAACGATATCGAGGCCGTATTTGTCCTTCAGAATAACTTGCGCCAGTGCCACAGAGGTGCGTGAACTTGTATCAAGAGCCACGGATTCTATACGCGCAAGTGCCCCTCGGTGAAACAGGAAGATGCTGCCTACAGGGCCTTTTGAAGAGATGGAAATATCCGGCACGATCCGGTAGGGTGGTTTTCGGCGGGCATATTCTATGGATGGTATTATCCCAAGGTCAGAAATCCCTTGATCCAGCTTACTTGCGCATTCTGATGGTACATCATATGCGAGGTCGAAATCGTGATCTATCAGGCCCTTCTGGAATGCATGTACCAGGGGCGTAGTATTCAGGTAGCGAACTACACGGAGTCTCGTCATTGTGTCACTGCCCCTGAAACTCCATGTACCAGTTCTCCACCATCATGATAGTCGATGTGCGACGACGCTGCACCATGACAAAACGCTGGCCGTCTGGAGCTACATCGTAGGCCGGTTCAAGATATTCACCCAGCATCCTGACTCCCATGTCTTCTGCGGAAAACAACGTCTCTGTTGTACCCTGGCGCACGCCACCTCGGCTTCGATCTATTGTTACCGCCATAAGTACGGTGCCTTCGATAAAGAACAGCTCGTTGCCGCTGCCAGCCCATCTTGGTGCGGTGCCACCGTGCTGCGATATCTGGATTCTCGAACGGCCAGATGGAAACTGGCTCACATAGATTTCTGACCTGCCCGTCTCGTCAGATTGATAGGCCACGTACTCACCGTCAGGCGCCAGATTCGGATAGAATTCCTGAGCATCCGATCTCAAGAAGGGGCGCGGCGACCGATCGCCGTCCATGGGGATATACCACAGATCGCGTTTTGTATCAGGATCATCGACCTCATAGGCGAGGTAGCGACCATCTCGTGACCAGGAAGCCACCCACTCGCTCTTTCTACCAGTTACAACTGGCAATACCCGCCCTTTGCCATCCGTGGATACGAGAAAGATGTCGGATGAAACATTCCTCACAGAGCTGAAGGCAAGTTGGCTACCCGATGGCGACCAAACTGGAAAGTAATCGTAGGCTGCGTCGCGTGTAACTCGGCTCTTCTCCCCCAGGTAACCCTCGTGCACCCAAATATCCGTGTTTCCTCGCTCGGTTCCCGTAACCGCTATCCTGTGACCATCGGGAGAAATAGTAGGATTGTCAATCCTGTCCTGCGGTTGCCCAATATACCCTGAAATATGGCCGTGCCGGTCTATCCAGATCAGCTGCTCATGCTGGCTGGGCATATTTGCATGGTAGAGCAGCACATCTGTCTCGGAGACGGTTAGATTCTCGCCATATTCGGTGACCAGAAAGGCGCTACCCGAGGTCGTTTTTCCGTCGAAAGCAATGGCCCAGATGGCATTCGACGCACCAAGGTTACGCTGATAGAGGAGGTAGCCCCTCTGGGAGTACATTGGCCTTGAGAGCATCTCTCCGGGCCTCTCGATCAGCGTTTCTCGTGTCGATTGCGTCAGTAGCATGACACGGGCATTTTCACGCGTTTCAGCGGCGTAAAGGAGAGACTCGCCATTGGCAAGAACGGCAGGATCAGACAGCGCAATCTCGCCACGGGAAGGATCGGGAGTCAGAAACTCATAGGGTGTTCCACCGCTGTCAGGGACGGCATATAGTATACCGCCCTCGCCGTCCTGGTCCGTTACGCTGAATATAATACTCCCGTCCGAACGCCACGCGGCAGCCGTCGGTATACTTGTATCCTGCAGCTCGGCCAGTGATATCTCATCCGGCTCACCAGGGATGATGGTGTGCATTGACCAGATACCGACGGTATCGTTCTCCGTGAAGTAACCGATTCTATCACTTCCCGGGGACCAGAATGGAACGGCTGCATGATACGATTCGGGGACCTCAATTGAGACGGTCTTTTCGGAATCACGGACCCACAGCCGTTCGTCCGCCGAATACAGGATTCGCGCACCATTCGGTGAGATAATTGGAGCTACTGTCACGTCCTCACGAATATGCCGACTACCCTCGCTGACGCCCGTAAGATCGATAGGCAATTTTCGAACCGTCTCGGTCGGTGGCTTGCGCATTTGCGTCAAAACTACCCACGTAAGCAACACTCCTATTACGAGCATAACACCGGGGAGGATGGGGCGTCCTGACTTGTGGGAACTCCTGTCGTCGGAGAAAGACGCGTCCTTAGATTTGGCGTCGTCCTCAAGCGGAACGGGGCGCGTCTTAGCGGCAAGTTTTTCCTCCATGACCTTACGGGGTTCCACCTTGCGGCGGATTTCCTCAAGCTCTTCTCCCACCTTCTGCATGGACTGATAGCGCCGTCTCACGTCTTTCTGGAGACACGTTATTATGGTCTGATTGAGCAGATACGGGGCTCCTGGCTTCAGCACAGTTATAGCCTCAGGCTCATCCCGCATAATGCTGCTGACCAAGTCTACATAGCTCTCACCGGAAAATGGGCGTCTACCCGTAACGACCTGATATAGAATTGCGCCATAGCTAAAAATGTCGGTGCGATGGTCTGGGTCCCTCCCTTCCGCTTGCTCCGGTGACATATAGGCAATCCCATCCAGCAAAGCACCTGAATGCATAAGTGTTCGGAGTACATCGACGCTTCGCGTGTGCGACTGGCTATCGCGAACGTCAAGATCAGGCCGAATAATACGGGCCAAGCCAAAATCTATGATCTTAGGGACGTCGTCTTCTGTTATCAGTATGTTTTCGGGTTTGAGATCGCGGTGGGTGATGCGTCGCTTGTGAGACTCATCGAGTGCGTTCGCCAGTTGTGTAAACCAGCCAAGTATCCTTGTGACTGGCAGTCCCTCAGCCGGTATGATGCGTGAGAGCATCTGACCCGAAACCTGCTCGACGGTTACAAAATGTTGAGAGATTCCAGCCTGGTTCTCCGCTTGCTCGATGGCATAGGTTCGGGCGATGTTTTTATGGTGAAGCCTGGAGGCGGCCTCAACATCGGCTTTTATGCGCTGCATCCGATCACCGTCGCGCCGAAGTGCAGGCGGCAGTACCTTTAGAACAACCTTTCGGTGTTCTCGTATATCCTCTGCCAGATACACCTCTTCCATACCGCCCTGAGTGTATTGCTCGAGGATATGATAATGTGAAAGGTTTTGCCCGACCATAGCGTCCTCGACTGGACCATCAGAGGCCCGAGCACAGTTGATAGCTGACGTTAGGCATCGACTGACTCATACCGTGTGTTGCGTCGCTGTGGTTCGAAACCGGCGTCTGAGATCAACCGCTGGATTTCGTCTGTGCGCATTACGAAACTCACACCACCGGCGCTAATGACGTTCTCTTCCATCATGGTACTACCGAAATCGTTGATCCCATATCGAAGCGCAATTTGGGCGATCTTTGGACCCTGTGTCACGTATGAGGCCTGGACATTTTTGATGTTATCCAAGAAGAGTCGCGAGATTGCTACTGTTCTCAGATAATCGTATCCTGTGGCCTTCCTGACTCCCTCAAGCTCTGTTCCCTCGGGTTGAAAGCTCCAGGCTATAAAGGCAGTAAAATGGCCGTTAGTGTTCTGATGGGCCTCATCCTGCAAGTCCCTTACACTTAGTAGATGTCTGATACGGTGTTCTATCGTCTCCGTCGATCCGAACATCATAGTCGCTGTAGAGTTCATGCCTATTCTGTGGGCTGTTCTGTGTACATCCAACCATTCATCCGTGGTCTCTTTACGATCCGCTATCTGCTCACGAACCTCGTCGTCAAGTATCTCTGCTCCGGCCCCCGGTAGGGACTGCAAGCCCGCTGCACGCAGGCGGACCAGTGTCTCCTCGATCGAGACTTTTGACAGGTGAGCGATATACACGATCTCAGCTACGGAAAGAGAGTGAATATACACGGCCGGATACCGAACCGATATTTCCGAAAAAAGATGCTCGTAGTAGTCCAATTTCAAGTGAGGATTCAGGCCTCCCTGCATCAGTATTTCACAGGAATCCGGTGTATCACCACCTACAGATATGAGGTTCTCAATTTTCTGAAAGATCTCATTGTCTGGTAGTGTATACCCCTCCTCATGGCCAGGAGGGCGATAGAACGAACAGAATTTGCATCGCACCCAACAGACATTTGTATAGTTGATATTTCTACCAATATTGAACGTCACACGAGCGGAGGGATGTTTTTCCCACCGCACCTGATCAGCCAGCATTCCAAGTTCGCTCACATTGGGATGGCTGAAAAGCCGCAGTCCATCCTCCAGCGACAACCTCTCACCATCCCCTATCTTCTCGGCAATATCGTCAATCATCTCTTCTCCATCAGGCTAACGCCGGCTCTATTGAGTCGCAAGCAGTATCCATATAATGCGGAATAGATGGAATGGGCGACTCTATGACCCGGTATAGTGCATCCCGCTCCACGGGTTGCCGTCCGGCTTCCGCGATCATGTCCAACATTTGGGCATGGGTCAATGACTGCATACGGTCCGTTTCAGGATCCCTCGTTATTTCGTACTCCAGCACACTTCCATCCATATCGTCTGCACCATACCAGAGAGCGACTTGTGTAACCGCTGGCGAATTCATAATCCAGAAAGACTTGATGTGAGGCACGTTGTCGAGCATAAGGCGGGCTACTGCGACCTCCCGGAGATCCATCTGTCCGGTAGGGCCGGGCAGTTCGGATATGGCTGTCTTTTCAGGATGCCATGAGAGCGGAATGAAGGCCAGAAAACCTTGAGTCTCATCCTGCAACTCTCGAAGTTTCACGTAGTGGTATACCTTCTCCTCGGTCTGCTCGACATGACCGTATAACATGGTAGCATTGGAAGGCAAACCAACCTGATGGGCGGTTCGGGCGGTTTCAAGCCATTTGTCCGAATCGGACTTAGCCTGAAACAATTCCTCGTGTACACGTTCACTAAACACTTCGGCGCCGCCACCCGGGATGGCATCTATGCCCGCATTTTTAAGGTCGAGCAGCGTCTCATCCATTGGCTTCTTGGCAACACGCCTGATCTGTTCCAGTTCGATCATGGTGAAAGCCTTCAAGGACACGTCAGGACGCGCCTCTTTTATAGCTTTAATGAGATCGAGATAATAACTGAATGGCAGCTTTGGGTTTACGCCGCCGACCATGTGAATTTCAGTAACTGGAATATGGCTGTACGCCCGTACTTTTTCTTGAACCTGCTCCGGAGAGAGGACATAACCGTCCACATCCTTCGGCAGCGCGTAGAAGGAACAGAAGAGACAGCCTTTATTGCAGATATTTGTATAGTTAATATGCTGGTTTCGTACGAAAAATGCCGACTGACCGTGCAACCGTTCACGCACGATATTCGCCAGGTATCCGAGTGCCGGTAGATTGGCCGTTCCATATAGCTTCAAGCCATCGTCTGCAGTCAGTCTCACGCCTGCCAGTACTTTCTGGTAAATGTCGGCCAGACCGGCGCTATTGATAATGCGTTCGAACAAAGGGCCCTCCATTCAACTTTACCGGCCTGAGTTAGGCGAGTCCCAACTCAGGCCATATCTCATCGATCCGACTCTTGACATCATCTGGCATTCTCAGTATTTCCGGCCACTCCCGTGTAAACCCTTCGTCGGCCCACTTTGTGGTGGCATCTATACCAAGCTTTCCACCGAAGTCGGCTATGGGTGAGGCGAAATCCAGGACGTCCGTCGGCCCTTCACTGATTAACACGTCTCGCTTGGGGTCGAAAGACACACCGACCCGCCAGGTTACTTCACTCAGATTCTGTACATCGACATCCTTATCAACGATAACAACGACCTTCGTAAACATAAGCTGCCCGAATCCCCAGAGCGCGTGCATCACTTTCTGAGCGTGACCAGGATATCGCTTATCTATCGATACGATTGCCAGATTGTGAAATATGCCTTCAACCGGCAGATTCATATCAACAATTTCAGGTAATTGCGTACGGATTAAAGGAAGAAATATCCGTTCTGTGGCCTTGCCGAGCGGACCATCCTCCTGAGGCGGAGGACCAACGATGATGGTAGGGTAGATAGGTTTCTCACGTCTGGTGACGGCTGTGAGGTGAAAGACCGGATACTCATCGGCGTGCG
>JABIQT010000518.1 GCA_018667995.1 Candidatus Latescibacterota bacterium | reverse complement strand
TCGTACGGCCTACAAATACAAGACAGCAGGCGTGGATACCAATGTCATACGCGTACCCATGACATCCGATCATCGCCATGATCTGAATGCGATGTTATCGGCGATCACGCCGCGGACGAGTCTCATAGTAATCACCAATCCGAACAACCCCACAGGGACGTTGTTGTCCTATGCGGAACTCGAGCGATTTGTGAATGCCGTGCCCAGCAACATCATCATTCTCATTGATGAGGCTTATGTGCATTTCACCGAGGATCCGACCTACCGGAGAGCGATTCCCCTGGCATTGACCAATGATAATGTAATAGTGACAAGGACCTTCTCCAAAGTCTATGGTATGCCAGGTATGCGGCTCGGATATGCGGTTTCGAGAGGAACGATACAGAAGCAGCTTGAATTCTACGAGCCCATGATTAACTTCTTTCCTCGGCTTACGCTCGCCGCAGGGATAGAGGCTGCAAAGGATTTGGATCACGTAAAGCGTTCTCAGCAGGTCGTTAAGGATTTCCGGGATACATGCTATGCGGAGCTTGATAAATCAGGCATTCAATATATCCCCAGCCACACGAATTTCTTCATGATTGAGACAGGGCATAACGCCGATGAAGTCAGTGCTGAGTTGTTCAAGCGCCGGGTCAAGGTAGCAGCTCGAACGCAGGAGAAGATGCCGACCTGGATCCGCGTGTCTGCTGGAACAGAATCGGAAACTCGGGTCTTCCTCAACGAGTTCAAAGATGTGCTTAGCAAGATGTAGAAGGGGGCGAGGGACGGGAGCCGTGGCTGTCGTCTCGAAAGTAGGTTGTGTCAATTCGATGGGACCTGTCGGAGCCTTTTCCAAAGCGAGGCGTTGTACGGATTTTATTGCCATTCCCACTACATCTCTGACGATAGGCGGCCGTGCATTCCCTGTCTCAGGTCTCTCTGGCGCGTTCACTACGCTGTCTATGGGATTAGGCAGTTAAAAGCCTGTATCATTGCCTACAGGAATGCTGCGGCATCGGAGTTCACTACGCTCGAAAGTGAAAATAAGATGACTGGAAATCCTCAGCGAAGAGTAGTGGAGTGCGTCATTCCAGTGTTGCCAGTCAATGACCTGGAGGAGAGTATTCGCTTCTACTCGAAAACATTGGAATTCAAGCTCGGCTGGCGCGGTGAGTCCGTTGGATCAGTATCCAAAGACGGTAACTCGATCATGTTGAAAGAGGTACCGTCTGCCTCATCGGGCATGTGCGTCTGGATCGGACTGCACGACGCATTTCTCTTCGACGTGTACCGGCGCCGTGGGGTAAGGGTGGTGAGTGAGACCCGGAACCACTCCTGGGCCTATGAGATGAAATTTGAAGACCTCGACGGAAACGTCCTATGGTTGGGTACTGAGCCGCGAAGTGATACTCCATTCGTGGACTGATTGGCATAGTCAGGCGGCTGAGGCGTACAGTCTTACGCGAACTAACCCGTCGTATCACCACCATTCAATTTGGCAGAATCGACCAGGCTTCTCAGCGCCGCGACATGTTGGGCGAATGCCGCTCGGCCGGGATCGGTCAGTGATGCCCACGTGCGTTGGCGCCCGTCCACGGTGCTCTTCCTTTGCTTGACATATCCGGCGTCCTCCAGTTGCTTAATATGCTTAGAGAGTACAGAATCGCTTACCTCGAGTGCCTGGCGCAGCGCCTTGAATTCGGCTTCTTCAAGTGGAGCCAGGAAGGCGCAGATTTGAAGCCGGTTCGGAGCGTGTATTACCGTATCGAATTGTACCATCTTCATGCCTGATCCCCTGCATCAATTTGCGCTATGAGCCCCATTCGTTCGTGCACACTGAGTGCATATACGATGGCGGCGAGTATCAGGCCCGCCAAAAGTGGCGCGCCCACCGAACCGAGTGCATCCCCGAACATCTGGGCAGCGACTATTAGCAGGAAGAACATAGGTACCAGGATCATCAATGCCAGGCCCGCCATTTTCGGTGGTACCCTCCTAATTGAGACGCCCGCTGTCTGTGACTGGTACGCCAAAACTGCAGTCATCATCACGATAACGATAACATGGTAGGAGCGCAGATCGGCTACCGAGAGGGCGACCATCGCGCCCGCCAAAACGGACAGGGCGACTCCGAACCAACGTGGGGGAATAGCGTGCCACAGGGCCTTACGCTCCATGGACTTGATACTGTCGAGGGCCTCCCGGGCTTGCGCGGTTTCGTTACTTTCATCTTTACTGGTCATTTCAGTCCCCTTTTATTGATATGGCTCATGAATAGCGTTCCGTGACTTTCCAACATGGAAAGTAGTATAACTATAACTTTCCATGTTGGCAAGTTATAAGTTTCCAATATGGAAAGTCATGGTGCCCTTTCGTGCTGCTCAAAGCCGTGGTAAATTGGGCGAAGGCTGCCATCTGTCAGATGTTGGTAGGTCGTGCGATTGCCAGGCACTGGGGGGCTGCATGGGCTACTTTCTCGGCAGACGATTCTGATAGAAAGGGCCAATGCGAGTGAAGTGGAATTGTGTCTATGCTTACCAAGGGAAATGGGATTAAATCAGATCATATCTATACTGTCCGAATACCAGCCTAGAACGACTGTGGCTTTTGAGCTATAGTCGGATATTTCCAATTGTTGATCTACCAAGAAAGGGAGATTGAGATAATATGTCCTCTTTGCCGAACGTCCTGTTGCTCGGTGATTCCATTCGCATGAGCTATCAACCGAACGTATCTGACCTCTTGGCCGGCCATGCGACGGTGACCGGTCCTGGCGACAACTGTCAGTACAGTCTGTATACACTCTCATCGCTGGACCGCTGGATCAATGATCTTGGAAAGCCGGATATCGTGCATTGGAATAACGGATTGCATGACTGCGGCCACAATCCAGGAAGAAATCCGATTCAGATCCCACTGGATATGTATGGTGCGAACCTTTCGTTTATTCTAGGTAGGCTGAAATTCCTGACTCCGAACGTAATATGGGCCACCAACACACCGGTCCACTCTGATCGACCGTTCAGCGATTCGCAATGGTCCTGGCGTAATGACGAGATCGACGCGTACAATAGTGCGGCCCGTCAAATCATGGACGGGGGAAACGTGCACATCAATGACCTGCACACACTCGTCAAATCGAATGTGTCTACATATCTAAGCGAGGATCAGCTACATCTTTCGGCCGAAGGCCAGGCCGCCTGTGCGAGGGCTGTCGCCGAGCAGGTATCTGCCTTTATATAGTAGCACGTTGTTCGGCTTCCGTTACTCCCAGCAGTCGCTGTGGCTTTCATCTATTGGTTAGTCTCTCAGTTACGCCTGTATAAACAGATGTGGAAACTGGTGTTGCGCCTTCCCGACCATATGCTATATTCAGGGCTGACCAGGTGGTAATATGCTTGTTGCCTCGTTTGAATCGGCGACTATTTCGGACCTGTTGCATCGAATTGATCTTGTCTGATTGAGATACTAGAAAGGAAAGAACATGAACATTGAGGATTTTATACTCTTCAGTGGTGGT
>JABIQT010000162.1 GCA_018667995.1 Candidatus Latescibacterota bacterium | reverse complement strand
GATACCCAGTCTGGTGCCGTTCTCGAGCTCCATACCTGGACTCACGCTAAAATCCCAAGACTCAACAAGGTCTGGGTCGAAGAAATTGCCCTTATGTCTCGTAATCCAGCCACCTGATACGAGACCGCCGCCAAATCCGCCAAATCCACGGGACCCAACACTCCGAATACCCCACCTTCGAAGTAGACGGGTTATACCGAAGGATGCGTTGGCCTGCCGGATGTCTCGGCGCGGAATGAACCCCATGTCGGCGGTGAATCCCGCGCGAATATCTGAATAGCTGGCATTCGTATTGAGCCACGAATTGCCCCAGCCCTGCGACACGGTGCCTGCAAAACTAACGGCTCTCTGTTTGAGTAACGTACTATCACCGACGGCGAGTATATTAGACTGAAGCTTGGGGCCGGGCACGAAGCTCCGAGCCAGAATAAACCCCATTTGATGCTGGCTGCGGGCGAACTGTAGCTGAGCGTCCAGGCCGATGACTCTGTTGTAATTGGACTTTGACAGCGACAGTCCGGGGAAGTCAATCTTATTGTCAGGACGATCCTCAGGCTCTTTCAGTGTGGCCATCAGTCCAATTGTGGAGCGAGAGAAGAGGTTCTGTTTCAGGCGGAAGGCATGCCAGCTTGTTTCAGGTTCGATCTGCGGAAACCGCGCAACCGTAAGTGTATCCCTGTTTGTGAATGCCAGGGAACCATCCGATGCCGTGGTGGTGTCCGTCAGCGTCTGAACTGACGTGGAAGTAAAGGCCCACGGCGTTTCTTCGGTTCGAACATTCAGAATGCCGAAATTGGTCTTACCGATTTTGCCAGAGACCTTTTCGCCGTGCAGAATTCGCACATTGGTACCGTCAAAGAGTTGAGATCCAATGCGACGACTGAAGAAGATATTGGGCTGGGTGAAGAATCCACCAAAGCTGAAGATGCCCACACCTTCGAGGAAGAATGGTCGTTTTTCCTGGAAACCGAATTCAAACCGGGTGAGGTTGACGATCTGATCATCGGCTGAGACCTGGGCAAAGTCAGGATTGATGGTGGCATCAGCTGTTACACCGGAGGTAATAGCCCACTTGATGTCGCCACCAAAATCCCTCTTGAAATTGTAGCCGATGTTTTCTTTACCACCAGAAACATCTCTAGCTCCAAGCGTGCCCATGACCGAATAGGGAAGGACCTCCACAGATCTGCCAGGATCGATATTGTTGAGGCCGACGATCCGGCCTCCTTTCTCGTATTTGTAGAACGATGCCAGCCCGCCGTCTGCGCGGCTGATAGGTACCCAGAATGCGGCGCCCCGAGTACGTTTTACATGGCGGCCGAAATTCACGGCCCATTCCTGCTTGTCATTCGGGTTGAACCTGAAGTTACGAAACGGAATGGCGATCTCCAGGGACCAACCCATTTCGTGCCGCTTTCCATAGCATTGCCAGTTGGCGTTCCAATCCGGACTGAAACTGCTGAAACCGGAGCCGATCAAAGCGTCCCGACGGGACCCTAACGGATTGGTGATGAAATAGTAGGAATCACCCTGGTCGCCGTAGGGGGCAATGGTCATCTCAAAGTTGTCATCGGCATCGACATTCTGATCGCGTCGCATCTCGGTAGCGACGATTCTATCCGGTTCTGAATCGTAGCACATGATTCCGAAGTATATGGTATTGTCGTCGTATAGTACGCGGACCTCTGTGCGCTCCGTGTCTAGATAGCCTTCTGCCGGCCAGAGTTGTCGAAAGCCAGCTGCCGCGGGAGCGAGTCGCCACTGCTCGTCGTTGAGCAGACCGTCCATTTCAGGTCCGGATTTCACCCGGACTGCATTCAGGAAATAGTCGTCATAATTGATATTCCGAGTATCGATGATCTCTGGCTCTACCGAGGTCCCTACATAAGGGGTGTCTGCGGGGTCGAACCAGGCATCCGCTGCTGCGGCCACGCGTATGAGCGGTGGTGCAACTCGCACCGAGGGTGCGGGAGTCGCGACGGACACGATTTCTGGCGTGTCGTGTCCATTGGTGGCCAGTACTTCCTTCTCGAATTCAGGTCCAATACCAAAAAGGGCCGCGGCCTTCCGG
>JABIQT010000632.1 GCA_018667995.1 Candidatus Latescibacterota bacterium | reverse complement strand
GTAGAATATAGGGGCCAATTCTACCTGGCAACCCGAGATCGGTCTGCCCATCCCAGCTGATAGACCACACGGTACCTACCTGCTTCTCGTCTGCCAGATTCTTCACGAGTCGGCCAGCCGAATCGTAAATCCTTATGCGGATGAGCGATCGCGCATATGGCGAACTGACCCGAATTTCGACAGTATCCTCACGCCCGTCACCATCAGGAGAGAATGGATTCGGAGATGCCTCTATGGTAAGGATCCTGGGGGGCTTCTCAGAGTACAGACTATTTCGTGCTCCCGGCGTACCACCTTCGGAAGAAGAAGAGGGGCCCCAGGATCGCTCGCCTTCTGTTGCCAGATCCGGATGTATACGCTCTACAGCCTGCCCGGCAGTCTCGCTCCATTCTCTGTCATATGATACCCGGTCGATGATTTTTCCGGTTGGGTCACGAATGGTGATAAACGTGCCGGAGTTTAGGAGCGATGGCCAAGCCCCCTCAGGTTCAACGGCCGTTGGTGGCGATGCGGGAAACCGATCGTATAACCTGGCGGTGTTTTCGGCAAGGACCCAATAACCGTCAACAGGTAGTAGCGCTGAAGTCTCCGAGATAATGCGTCTTTTTGTAGAGTCAGCCGTTTCTATAGACCAATTTCGCAGGTCGACTGGTGCTCCGCTGCGATTGAACAGTTCGATCCACTCGGCCTGTTCGTCAACTGGATCGAACATGAACTCGTTGACCACGACTTCTTGAGAACCGTATGGCACGAGAAGCGTGAAAACACCTCTATCGTTATCCGGATGCTCGTCGCCGTCGACCGTAGCAGCTATAGATAGCTCCAGGACGCCGGAAAAGGGCACGCGCCAGGGGGCGATGATCTCTCGCGTGGATCCAGGGGCCAGTGGTCCTATGGTAAATCTTCCCAAGAGAGTCGGATAGACCTCGGTCGTACCGCCGATAGGATTGAGATGAAAGGTCACAGCTACGGAGTACAAGGAATCTGTGCCGACGTTGATGACTTCGCAGGACGTCACTGTCGATTCACCTGGTATCAGTTCCATGGGCAATGTCTGAATAGAATCAGTCAGGAGCGCAATGTCACGACGCGCGGGCGCCACACTGTTACGGTTTCCAGGCGTTCTCAATTGGTCGGAACGCGCAGGCAACCAGTTTTCAATGGCATCATCTCCGGCAATATCGATCTTCTCCCAGGACTGCCCTGCCTTACCGGCCGCCCGTGGCCAGGTGAATGACACGACGTATCCTGCACCGTTGTCCAATACAACTGTGTCGCCGCTGTTTCCCAGGCCATTGCCTATCGTTCGGTCCCCCGAGATGGTCAATAGCACTAAGTCGTCCCTACCAATCGGTTCGATGTACTCCTGGGTGTACACGCCGTCATAATCAGGATCAACAATCAGCGCGTATCCGCGAGGTGGTACTATTGTGCCTGCAACTCCGCCATCAAATGCCCCCTGGTAGTCTGTTATGACGTCATTGATGTCCGAGCGATCTGCGAGACGCCAACCTCCCACATCAATGGGTTCATCACCCCGATTATAGAGCTCAATGTACTCACCAGTAGATTCGACCAGAGGATCAGCTAGTATTTCATTTATGACAATATCCCGTTGATTGGCAAAAACCTTGAGAGGTACGATAGCCACAAGGGCAAGTGTGCACGCACACGATATTGCTGGATTCATCAATCGCCCCCTCGAACAGGTACCTTGCCACTTCCACCTCATACAGTCGAATTATGCACAGAATCATCGGAGGCGTGAGCAGGATTATTTCCGTTGACAGTCCTGTATGAGCAAAATAAGGTTACAGCCTGCTACTTCAGGAGCGGCCACGTGAATAAAGAAGGGGTGCTGGATGGATGAATCAAAAATAGAACTGAAAGTCACGCCGATGAATCAGGCTCACAGGGAACTTGGTGCAAAAATGGTTCCTTTCGGTGGATGGAAAATGCCGGTCCAGTATGAAGGTATTCTGGCCGAGCATAAAGCTGTGCGTG
>JABIQT010000335.1 GCA_018667995.1 Candidatus Latescibacterota bacterium | reverse complement strand
GATTGCTTCGTTCATATTTATAAGATGCATGGGTATTCCGTGATTCTGAAATTGGGCGGAGGTAATGATCGGAAGCTGTGGATGGCCTTCCGTTCACCTTGACCCATTGCGTCGGTGGACTAAATCAAATGACTATGCATCACATTCTACACCCTTGACCTGTCATCAAGTCTGAGTTATTATTCTGACTAACTTGAACACAACTTTACTTACCGATCAGCTATTATTGATCGGCAGGTGTCTATATAGGAGGTCGGCATGATAAAAGCATTCGCTACTGCTCTGGGGTTCGCTCTACTGCTTGCTCATACAGCTTATGCGGGCAACGCCGTACTGTCAGGTGACTACGTAGAGGTACGCTCAAACCATATTATGGCCGGAGGTTGTACCTATTCGGCTGAGGCTGTATATGATGGAAATCGGGCTGTTATGGCCTGGCGCCTTGATGGCGACAACTTGGCAGACATTGCTGTCGTGGCGGTAGTACTGGGCAAAGGAAACTTGCAGCTAGGAAATCATACCCGTGAAACCGTCCTGTATATTGATTCCCGAGCGACTGCAAAGCAGATGGTTAATCTCAGGGACACCTTTTCCTCGCGGTACAGCGACGTGTTTGGAGAGATAAGGGCTGTACTAGTGGCTGATATCTCTTTCGACCAGACAGGAGATGATGCCTTCAAGATTCTCATTCCCGGCGAGGTCCAGGTAGTCACCCGAACCATGGTTGAGGCCGACCATGAGTATTCTTGTGATCCGCAGGTCTGGTATGGGGCCTTCGCAGGAGATACACCTGTCCGACTCGTACAGATGGCTAGGAGTTCCTACAGTGGAGCAGACTTAAACTCAAAGTGGAAGACAGTGAATAAGCGCAGTGCCTATATCGGCAAATTCGCTATCTCCAACAACTTGGCTATCTCCAACAACTTGGCCTCTCGTTAAACCGAGGGCAATCAAACAATAGATCTCTATGGTAAAGCCCTGGCCGTATCATGATCAGCCAGGGCTTTCCATTGCAACACCAGTTTCTCACAGCTCGATTATGGTATTGTCCATCTGCGTGTATCAACCTACTTTCTTGTCGAGTGCCGTGAAGATATCTAAAAACAGATTGTATTACGTTCCGATTCGCAAGCAATACCAGTTTCAAGGTTCCGGTCTACGTCGGGTATACAAACCACCATTAACGCAAACAAGCTCAACGAAGGGAAATGCTCATGAAGTCTTTGATCAGGATGCGGGCACGGAAGGAAGATGATACGGTAGAATTGACCATCGGTTTATCCAAGGGGCTTGTAATCGCAGCTACGGTGGTGGCGCTGGCGGTTGCTTCACTGGGATATGGCGTGATTCCGGCGGAATCTCAATCAAAAAAGAGTGGAAAAAAGGCCATCAACGCGAATCAGGTCTATAGTGAATCAGTCGAGGCTGGTGATTTTGTGTTTCTCTCTGGCAAGATAGCATACCGACAGGGCAAAGTCGTTCCAGGTGGTGTAACGGCAGAGACCAAATACGTATTGGATAACCTGAAGACGGCCCTGGCTAAATCAGGGCTTGATATGGATGACGTTGTACGGACCACGGTATATCTTAAGACTCTCGAAGACTATTCTGGAATGAATGAAGTGTATCAGACGTACTGGACCAAGGACCCTCCGGCACGGACAACGATTGAATCAGGCGTAGTGTTGAATACGAGTGTAGAAATCGACATCATTGCCTATCGCGGCCAGTAGTCTGGAAATTGCGAGGGAATCAGACGGAAGTACCTTTCCTGGCGTCTGAAAAACCACTTGTTCGCTTCAGATCGCGATTTTATATTGGATCGTACTAAGTAAGACAACGCAACTCGATACGAAAATCCTGCGTATACCGTATCATATACAATCAGTGTAATCAAATTTGTAGTATTAACTGGAGGCTTTACAATGAAGCGTTTTTTGTCGCTATTTGCAGTTTGCACAGCCCTATGTCTGATGATGGGGCCGTCCACTACCTTTGCCCAGCACGACGACCCGGATATGGAGTGGGAAGATGCTGACGAGATGGCCGAAGAGGATGGCGCAGAGGGTATGGAATCCAAGGTTCTTTATGAGCGTTGGGGTGGCAAAACTGCTATTAAGGGTGTTGTGAGTGAATTCACCGCCCGGGTAATGCAAGACGAAAAAATAAGCAAGCACTTCTCGGATACCGACAAAGCCGCATATCGGCTGCAGTTGGTCGGGCAACTCTCTGACGCCTCGGGTGGGCCGATGTTTATGGGGAAAACGTTACGCATCCTACACACAGACATGGGTATGACGGACGACGATCTGGCCATAATCGCTGAGCACTTGGGCATGGCAATGGATTGGTTCGAATTTGAGCAAACAGAGAAGGACGAGTTGCTGGTTAAATTGAAATTGAAAACTGCCAGTTCGATGGACGGCGATTCCTAATCGACCAATAGCTGACTCGGCCTGGAATCTTCAGTACGCTTTCAGATCAGATGCGGACCTTACCGATCGGGAATGCTTTGAATTGGCGGATTGAGTCTAATCTGTCCGTTGAGATCGGGAAACAAATCGAATTTCGCAAGGAGCAATCCAATAATGAAACGCGACACTACCTCCATAGCTGTAGTTTGTTTTGGTGTGACTGCCGTGGCAGGACTGATGCTGGCCGGGTTGTTTTCCACAGGTGTTTCACTTGCTCAGGACAACGCCGCTGCTGCTTCCGCCATATTTATGGACCATGAATGTCAGGGCTGCCATTCCATCCAAGTAGCCAAGGTTGAGTTGGACGTAGGCGATCTCGAGCCAGATGAGATCGATGAGGATGCCCCAGACTTATCGGGTGTGGGCCTTGAGCACGAACAGGATTGGATCAAGCTGTACCTGAAGAAGAAGGTCAAATACGAGGGTGAGAAGCATGAGAAGAAGTTTCGAGGTACCGATGAAGAGTTCGAGACCCTCACCTCATGGCTGTCCACGCTGAAAACGGAACCCAAGTAGTTCGTACATCCAACGAGGATTTTGATACATGCTTCCACCGTCCGTGCCAACAAGTCTAGTTGTAGGACCGATTTTACTGGCCATGGCGCTTGTCTGCATTGTGATCTTCAAGCCTGCGATTCTACGTAACGGTGCTGGGCAGATCCTCGGTTTCTTTGCCCTCTTCTTGCTCCCTCTTGGGGTAGGTGGTCTCGGAGGCGCGATTCACAACGATAATGCGCAGACTACCGAGTATTGCCTCTCCTGTCACATCATGGATGATTGGGGTAAGAGTCTCCATGTGGATGACAATGAGTTTGTCCCCGCAGATCACTTCCAGAATTACCTCGTTTCACGCGATAAATCATGTTATACCTGTCATTCAGACTATGTCTGGTACGGTAGTGTAACTGCCAAAATCAGAGGTCTGAAACATGTGTATGTCCAGTATCTCGGTGATATGCCTGAACCGCTCGATATCGAGCTGTATGAGCCGTTCAATAATCGCGAGTGTCTGAAATGTCACGAAGGTGCACGGAGCTACTACGAGAGTCGGCATCATCGTAAGGAAGATGACATGTTGGCCCGGATAAACGCCAATGCACTTTCTTGCATGGAGAGTAAGTGCCACGACGTGCAGCATAATATCGATGAATTGGACGACTACGACGAGGATGAATTCTGGCAGGAGGCTGATGAATGATAGCATCGCTGTTACTACCCTTTGACAAGGGTGTTCGCCTGGCGGGTGGACTTATCCTTGCTGGATTTGTCATTGAATTAGTTACGCTGTTCTGGACCCATCCTACCTCCATTATCTGGTACATGACGATTGGCTTGGGACTTCTGATGCTTGGAGTATTCTACTATATCCTTCTCCTTTTCTGGGGCAATCGCTCCTCCCAGGAATAGCCCGGAAATCTGCTGCTCACATTTTATGGAGCAAACCTGCACGGCATATAAGCCTGCGAAATCTCTCAAATCGCCGGAGTGCAACAAAATGAGAAAAAAGTCTGACCTTTCACGTCGAGAATTTCTGACTCGATCCGCGGCAGTAACCGGTGGGATAGTGTCGCTGGGTGTGCTGGGTGGCCCTGGCAGAATAACCGCCCAGGAAACAGCCGAATTTGAAGTTCTGACAGACCAGCAGGCAGCAACTGTTGTGGCCCTGGCTGAGCGGATAATGCCCAGAGACTCCAGTGGTCCCGGTGCTACAGATGCGCAGGTGGTCGTATACATCGACCGTGCCTTAGCCACGCATCATGTGCACGAAAAAGAGATCTACGATCACGGTCTGGTTTGGCTGGATACCTTTTCGTCAGCTACTCAGGGTAAGCCATTTGTCGAATTGACATCAGATCTTCAGGATGCGGTACTTTCCGCTTTGGACAGCCGTCAGAATCCACCGGAATGGCCGGCCGAAGCCGATATGACGAGTAGAGCATGGCTTCGTCATATGATTGAGCATACGATGGAAGGGATGTTCGCCGATCCAAAATATGGCGGCAACCGCAATGAGGTCGGATGGAAGCTCATCAATTTTCCGGGTCTCAAACCGTTTGGCTACGATCCGCCTTTTGGTTATTACGATGCTATTATTCCCGAGATCGAGTATCCCGCTTTTGTACCATATACCGGCCCGGGAAAAGAAGGTTAGGGCAAGGTTAAGTTTTCTACTTTTGAGGAGTACAGATGCCATATTTACCCAATCCCCGAATTGATGATCCTGACGTCATCGTGGTCGGCACAGGTGCTGCTGGCGGGGTGATGATGAAGGAACTGGCCAGGCAGGGCCTGAAGGTGCTGGCCCTTGAAATGGGCCCCTGGCACAAAACACGCGACTATGAGCAGGATGAACTGAAGTGTCATGTGCTTCGTGGCTTTATCAAGTATGATCAACCGAATACTTATCGTAAGACCGCCGAAGAAGAAGCGGCTGCCATGACTTCTCTCAGTATGCAGGCGAATGTAGGGGGGGCGACCATTCATTGGACCGGGATCGCCTGGCGATACCACGAGTCGGATTTCAAAGAGCGCAGCTTGTATGGTCCAGTTGAAGGAGCGGACGTTCAGGACTGGCCACTGGATTACTGGGACCTTGAGCCCTATTACGAGAAGGCCGAGTATGAATTCGGTGTCTCTGGTCTTGCGGGTGCCAATCCATTCGACTCACCGCGTCGTCGGGAATATCCCATGCCACCCGTTGCGAGGACCTCATCCGGCGCCATCGCCGATTATGCCGCTTCTCGGCTGGGATGGCATTCCTATCCTGCACCATTGGCTATCACTTCAAAGAACTACGACGGTAGAGCCAAGAGCATGTACTGTGGTTTCTGTGAAGGCTATGGGTGTACTATTGAGGCTCGGTCCAGTTCGATGGTTACCGATATACCGAAAGCGCTCAAAACGGGAAATTGTGAGCTGCGACCCAATGCCTGTGTGCGTGAAGTTACTGTAGATAAAAACGGACTAGCCAATGGCGTGATATACCTTGATGAGAATCTGCAGGAGCATGCCGTTTCAGCTCGTGTTGTAGTGGTAAGCGGGAACGGTGTGATGTCACCGCGCATTCTTCTGTCCTCCCAGTCTTCGGAGTTTCCCGATGGGCTGGCAAATCGGAGCGGAAAGCTTGGTAAACATCTGCTGTTCAACTATTACCAGGTCGTACGGGCATTCTTCGACAAGGATTTAAATGAACACCAGGGCGTGCTGGATACGCGTATCATTCAGGATTTCTATGAACCAGATCCTGACAAAAACGGATTCTTTGGCGGCGGTGTGCTGGAACCCCGCGGAGATGGCAGCACCATACATTTTTCTAATATGAACGCGCCTCGCATTCCCAGGTGGGGTGCGAAACGAAAGAAATGGATGATAGATAACTGGGCGAAGAAGATGATGGTCGTCACCAGTATGGAATCACTCTCACAAGAGTCCAATACGCTCGACCTGGATCCAAATGTGATAGACAAGTGGGGACTTTCCGTTCCCCGCATTACATATAACGTCCACCCCAACGAGTGGAAACTAGGTGATTTCTTTCGTAACAGAGCGAAGGACCTACTCGAAGCGGCTGGTGCGACACAGGTACTCGCTGGGCGAAACAGTGTTCCACGTGGCGATGCACATCTGATGGGTACCTGCAGGATGGGTAATGATCCCCAAACATCCGTATTGAATAAGTTCAACCAATCACATGATGTTAAGAATCTGTTTGTAGTAGATGGAAGCTGTTGCGTGACGTCAGGTAAAAGCAATCCGACGTTGACGATTCAGGCATTGGCTTATCGGGCAAGTGAGTATCTT
>JABIQT010000083.1 GCA_018667995.1 Candidatus Latescibacterota bacterium | reverse complement strand
TCTCGCCACCCACTCTCCGCTCCACCATGCACTGCAAAACCTCCAACGTATGAAATCCGTATATATCGAGTCCTGAATAGCCGATAGCGATGGCCTCATCGATACTGGAATCCGGCTCATGCTCCAGCCAGGGGCTCCGCCAGAAGAACGGGAGTGAGGATCCTGCCATGAATGGGGCTTTCAATTCGGAGGCCCGATCATACATCCATCTAGCATCATGCCAGTTATAGGACAGATGCTTGTCGTTAAAAATGGGCACGGACCGACCACTGGTGGCCATGACTCCGCAGATTTGCTCCATGAAATACTTCCTCGGAAATAGATGCTGATCTTTCTCATTCCAGGCATAGTCGCCATGTTCGCCAATGAGAAGCACGCCATCGACGGCGAGTTCGTCGCCCCCCAGCGTCAGGGCTTGTACAATGCTTGGATATATGGGAATACCGTATTCTTCACCGAAGGTCCGGCTCAAATCGTTCTCGGGAAACTGATCTACGTACATGGATGCTATGTCCGTTCGAGGCGGCAGTAATCCTTCATCTGTGGGGAATCCCTTCAGGTACTTCGTGACAATTACATCGGCATGAGAGTTGGGACGGTATTCCGTGATGATGGCTGCGATCCGCTTGCGTGCTGACATGGGTTTCTCCTGTAGTTTGTATCGTATTTCCTGAAACTAACTTGTAGAAATCAATTTGATCTAAGGCCGTATCGGCAGAATATCTGCTCTATCGGGCCATGTCAAGCCGCCGCAGCTGTGACTGATACCTTGGGAGAACCGATACCCACACCGAGAGAGCCATTAGTCCCCGCGATTCTTTCCCGTTGAAGGGGGCTATGAACAAAGTCTGGATGGAGGGTTGGTTGCATCTTTAGAATCTGAGTGACGGCTGAGTGATAGATTCCAGACGAGGCATATGGGTATCGATTCCTTCATGCAAGGCGGAGGTTCGATGTGAGTCCAAACGGATATATTCGAGCGGCATTGACAGGGCTAATGATATCCTGATAAAGAAGTTGACACTTGTCTATAGGAAAGTCACTATCAGAAGGGTCGGGACTATCCGAAAAACCAATTGTTCCGATCTCTATTGCGTGAAGATGGACGCACATGATGGAATCGAATCTCTCGGTATATTAGCCGTGGTAGCCAGCGAGGTCGTCCACAAATTCAGGTCGGATCGATCCACTGGCAAACCCTATAACTCAGTCTGCAATTATTCCATGGGAGTAACCCATGTCCAAGTGTCGCCTCTTATTTATTATTCTCTCCCTCGCAATCTACTCTTCTGGTATTCCCGCACCGGGACTGCTCTACGCCCAGGTCACCACCAATTGGACCGGTGGCGGTGCGCCTGGCGACTGGAACGATGCCGCAAACTGGAGTAGCGGTGTTCCCGGCGGCGGCGACAATGCCATCATCGATTTCTCCGCCAACGATCCTGTGCTAGCCAGTGCGGCCACAACAAATGACCTCACAGTCAACAGCGGGGCCGTAATGACTGTGAACGGGCAGCAGTTGACCGTAAACGGCGATCTTACGGTCATTCTCAGTGATACCCCCGGCGACGGGCTCATTATGACAAACCCGGCGGATGAGGTGATTGTCGCCGGGAATGCCCACTTCACCACGGTGTCCCAGCATGGCTCAGCCTCCTCGATCGGCAACTACGCGGGAGGCGTACTTCGCATCCAGGGCAACTTCACACAGACTAGAGTCGGAGCCTCGGCCGGCCCCAACAGCTTTGTCTCCACAGGTACGAAAGTTGTCCTGGACGGAACCTCCCCACAGACGATGAGCTTCTTCGAAGCGGGGGTGGCAAGCTCACGGCTGGGTGATATTGATTTGGAAAACACCGCCGGCGTGACATTCGGTACCTCGGTCTTTATCGATGGTCAGCTTTCCCTGACAGACGGCGTTACATTGTCTCAAGCCTCAAATCTATCGACCTATTTTGCATCCAGGCTGCCTATTATCGCTCCCAGTGCTACCTACAGCGTCTTCAATACACGGACCAGTGGCTCTGTGGTGATGACGGGGGCAGTGAACATGGCAGAGAGCATCAGCAGTCTCTTTGTAGAACAGAGCAATACACTGACCCTGGCAGGGCACAGTCTGGAAATTGGCGGCGGATTGACCGTGATCATAAGCAATACAGTGGGTGATGGACTCATCATTGCAGATCCCAGTGACATCCTCACGGTGAACGGCGATGCCCTCTTTACCACGGAGTCCCAGCATGGCTCAGCCTCGTCAGTCGGAAATTTCACAGATGGAACGTTCCGGTTTCGTGGCAATTTCACGCAGACGAGAAACGGAGCCAGCGCTGGTGTAGCCAGCTTTGCATCGACCGGGACGCGGGCCATTTTTGACGGGGCTACGCCACAAACGATCTTCTCCGCAGAGGCGGGACTCGGTGCCTCGCATTTCGCTGATGTGGATATTGACAATGCTGCCGGGGTCTCCTTCATCTCGTCGGCAGCCGCATCCGGTACTGTGAGGGTCATCGACGGGATAGCCTCCAGTACCACGGGCACGGTGACCATAGATGGCGATCTTGTGGATGT
>JABIQT010000406.1 GCA_018667995.1 Candidatus Latescibacterota bacterium | reverse complement strand
AAACGAAATTCCTGACGCCGATTAAAGGGCTTGTTTGCAATATGATGGACCCGCCGACGGGGTGTAAATTTCATCCTCGTTGCGACCATGCAATGGATATTTGCAAGTCCGTAAATCCCAAAATGAAAGAAGTGGCGCCAAACCATTCTGCGGCGTGCCACCTGCACGATATGTAAACCTGGTTGCGGCATTAACGAAACGAACAGGCGGCGAATTGAATGAGCGAGTATCTTCTAGAAGCGCGAAATCTCACGAAACATTTCATGCTGGACAGCGATCTGGTGTCCCGATTTGCGGGAAAAACGCGAACCTTGAAAGCCGTTGACGGTGTCGTGGGAGCTACCAGGACGTCAACCTTCTTGAAAGCGTCTTCATAGTCTCGCTTGATCAGTGTCCGAACCTTCTGAGCTTGGGCATAATAAGCGTCGTAATACCCGGCACTGAGTACATAGGTCCCCAGCATGATCCGTCGTTTGACCTCCATGCCAAAACCGTGGCTCCGGCTTTGCACATACATGTCATCAAGCCCATTGGCCCCAACGGGCTCTTCAGGATCGGACCGATATCCATAGCGGACACCGTCATAGCGCGCCAGATTGGACGATGCTTCCGCCGTTACCAGCACGTAGTAGGTCGCAATCGCATATTCCGTGTTCGGCAGGCTGACGGATTCGATGTGAGCGCCTTGATCCTCCATTATCCGAATCGCGGCCTTCACACGATCTTCGACTTCACTATCTAGACCGGCAGCAAAATACTCTTTAGGAATACCGATCTTGAGGCCCTTGATATCTCGCTTCAGAGAAGATCGATAGTTCTCCACAGGCTCGGGCGAGGAGGTAGAGTCTCTTCGGTCGTGACCTGCGATAACCTGAAGCATGCGCGCACAATCTTCAACGTTCCTAGCCATCGGGCCCACCTGGTCGAAGGAGGAACCGTAGGCGATGATTCCGTACCGTGATACGCGACCGTATGTGGGTTTCAGACCTACCACACCACAGAATGCCGCCGGTTGTCGTATGGATCCTCCGGTGTCTTCTCCCAGTGCCAAAACGGCTTCATTGGCGGCCAAAGCCGCCGCGGAGCCGCCGCTGGAACCACCGGGCACTCGCTCGGGGTCAACCGGATTGCGTACGATGCCATATCCGGAATTCTCATTGGAGGACCCCATGCCGAATTGATCCATGTTGGTCTTGCCCACCACAATAGCATCCGCAGACTTGAGCCGCGTAATTACGGTCGCGTCGTAGGGTGGGACAAAGCCATCAAGGATTCGGGATGCACATTTGGTCTCAAGACCTCGTGTACAGATAGCGTCTTTCACACCCACAGGAATACCAGCAAGGGGCCCTACTGACTCTCCCCTCGCCAACCGGCCATCAACGGCTATTGCTGCCGCGATAGCTTCCTCGTGACACACCGCCAGATAGGCGTTAATGTGGCCGTCGATCTCCTCGATCCGTTCTATCACAGATCGGGTGACCGCCTCAGCCGTGATTTCTCGCTCAGCAATCAGACGTATCAGTTCATGAGCGGGGAATGTGCAATATCCTGCCAATGCTTCCTCCAGGCTGAAACTGCGCTGATCGATTCAACGGGACTGAAGCCCTCAGTCCGCCCGTCTAAATGGTCCAGACACAAAAAAGTCACCAGGGTTCCCTGGTGACGTCATGTACCAGCATATCGCAATCAGTCGGCCTAATACCACCGGAAATAATAGACGGCAACAACGATGCCGATAATGCTAATCATATTGACTTTTATCGTAAAGCCAAAGGTAATCGCAAATACAATGAAGTTGATTGTGACAGGTAAAAGCGCATAGTCAATAAATGACTCAAGAAAGAACTTCTCGACCATGCTGCCTGGCATAAACTGACCGAAAATAAAACCTATGCCCTGCCCTACGGCACTGCCCGCGATCGCACCGATCAATATGGACAGAACCAGAATACCGAGCCCACGCCTACGGGCCATTTAACACCTCCACGGACTGCCTGATTAACTCACTCTTCAACGGGCACAACGATATCTTCATCGTTTCTGCCGAACTGTACAGCCCACATCACGAGACCTCCAACTACATAAAGAAGGACCATCGGAAAGGCCATCAATTTCGGATCAACCACTACGGCAACCACAGCACCGATCCATATCACCAGATTCAAAACTGAACGGATGCTGTCAAAAGCCAGTTTCGGTAATGTTCTGTATGGCACGGAACTGACCATGAGCAGAGATAGGAGAATGACCAACCCCATGAAGGGCCCCTCCCAATGCAGTTCTTCCCACCGATCCCAACAGAAAATAATGTAGGCCGCAACGGAGATCGCGGCAACGGGTATAGGCAGTCCCTGGAAATCTTCTTTTTCGTAACCACGTTCTTCGCCGTCATCGTCGACACGCCGATTGGTGATCACATTGAAGCGAGCCAACCGCACAGCTCCGCACATGAGGAACAGAAAACAAGGCAGCCATGTCAGATCTCCGAATGGCTTCAATGTATAGACGAGCACCATCGGGGCGACACCGAATGATATCACATCAGCAAGGGAATCCAACTCAATGCCGAAACGGCTTGTTCCCTGACTGAATCGCGCGACTTTTCCGTCAACCGCATCCAAGAGTGCTGCCGCAATGATCAGCCACGCGGCACGTCCCGCATCGCCAATCATATCGTTGAACCCATCAATGCAGTAAAATATGGCAGACACACCGCAGAAGATGCTGCATAGCGTGAACATATTAGGTAATGTTATTCTGACCCATTGCTTCATTGCAGGACCCCCAAAATGGTCTCTCCGCCTTTAACCCGGTCGCCTATTTTAGCCTTGATCGACGTTCCATGGGGCACTACGACATCTACCCTAGACCCAAATCTAATCAGACCGTACAGTTGCCCGGCCTGGACCGTATCTCCCTCTCTTACGTGACATACGATGCGGCGGGCTATGTAACCGACAATCTGCTTTACCACTATTCTACTGCTCTTCGATTCGATTCCGAGTACCAGCTGTTCATTCTCCTGTGATGCCTCAACTTTGTACGCGAGCCCGTAGACGCCCTTTTTCTGCTCTCGCATTTTTATGGTGCCCGAGATTGGCGCTCGATTTACGTGCACGCTAAAGATGGAGAGGAAGACACTAATCTGAATGGCCCGGCCGCCCATAAAGGCTTCATCTTCGATGTCTTCTATGCCGACTACCCTTCCATCCGCAGCAGAAATGACCAAATTCTCACCTTCGGGTACATTTCTCACTGGATTTCGGAAGAAGAAGCAAACGAAGATTCCGAGTCCGCCATTGAGCACTGCCAGCGGCATCCATATTATATTGGGGATCCACTGTGCCAGCAAGACGAAAAACAACGTCATGCCAGCAATGGGTCCAATAAGTATCCAACCGTCACGAACCATATATCTCAGATTTGGAAGGCACAGCTCCGGTGCTCTATGATTCGGCAGAGCAGCCGTGCTTTGCTATTCCAGCCCTTCTTCTATCTGCAGCGAGACTGTAAGGCTTGCACCGCTACGTTCCAGATTGAATTCCACCGTGTCTCCGACCAGCAGCCCATACAGAAGTTCTCGTGCGTCGGCTCGGTTGGCCACCGGACTACCGTTGACCTTCCGAATTACATCGCCCACACGAATACCTGCCCGCTGGGCCGGACTGCGCTCCGTCACCTCACTCACCAACACACCCGCACGATCTTCAACGCCCAATTCTTCGGCAAAAAAACGTGTCAAATCGGTGACATACAGCCCGATCCAACCCGTGCGAGGTTTACCATATTTTATTAGTTCGTCCACCACTTTCGTCGCGTGGTCGATAGGGATAGCAAATCCAATGCCCTCAGATCCACCGCTTTCCGATAGGATGAAGGCGTTGATTCCTATGACCTCTCCAAGCGCATTTACAAGCGGACCACCACTGTTGCCTGGATTAATCGACGCATCCGTTTGAATCATATCTCTATAGACAGTACGTGATTCACTGCCAGACCGTGGAAAATCACGTCCAACCGCGCTTACTACTCCGACCGTTACCGCCGGCTGTGCATCCTCAATAGCCAAACCCAATGGATTCCCGATAGCTATTGCCCACTCCCCTACCATGACATCATTGGAGACACCCAGCGCCGCTGCGGGTAGGTCATTCTCTTCTACCTTCAATACGGCAAGATCAGAAATCACATTGAGGCCAATGACTTTACTGTCAAGGGCCCGACCGTCCGTCAAGACTACTCGTATTCGCTTGGCTCTTCGGACCACATGGGCGTTGGTCACGATATATCCGGCTTCATCTATTATCACGCCCGAACCTGTATTAGGCACCTCACGGCTATAAATCCTTGGGACCATCATTCCGCCGAAGAATGGATCGTCAAATAGGCGGGCATAGCCACGCTGACGCACGACCTGTGTAGCGACGATACTGACAACTGATGGCCCTACTCGTTCAACTGCGGAAACTACTGCCGTGCGACGAGAATATCCTATAGGGTCTGATGGCGGCAGGAAGACTGGAGCAGGAGCTGATTGCTCAGCAGGTAAATCCTGTGCATTGCTAACCGACGCTTCCGGAACGTCTGCAGGGCCGAGGACACGCGACTTGATCGTTTCCGGTAATACAGTCACCATAACGATCACACCGATTAACGATCCGACAAGTGCCGCAAGAATGTACGAAATTAATGAGTAATTGCGGCGCGACGTGCCCTGGTGTGACGGTTCCATATCGCATCAAAGTTTCGCGTGCTGTCCCTATAGAAAACCAGGCACAGACGTACGCATTATACACGTCCACGCCCGATTGTGACATGTCGTTCAAACGCGTTTTAAGGTGTCCCACATTATAATTGGCACCCCTTCATAAGTCAATCTATTTTTCATCGGGGAAGCCAGTGCCAATTCTCCCTGTTAACATAGATTTAATATTCGTGAAATACTCCCGAAACATTAGTAGATATCTTATACTGAGTGACTTCGAATTTAGCAGTCTACGACAAGATTTAAGCCCATGATTCGCACATGTTCATCCCGCTGGGAAAGGAGCCTTAAGTGACACCGAAAGACGTACTTGCCTTCGCCAAAGAGAACGGTGCCCAGATGGTCGACTACCGCTTCATCGACCTTCCTGGTATCTGGCATCATTTCACGACACCCATCTCGGAGATGTCTGAGGACACCTTTGAAGAGGGGCTCGGTTTTGATGGATCCAGTATTCGGGGATTTCAAACCATTGACAAGAGTGACATGCTTCTGATTCCAGACCCAGATACCATGGTCATGGATCCGTATATGGAAGCACCCACCTTGATCTTGACCTGTAACGTGAAGGATCCCGTGACGCTCGAGATGTATACCCGGGATCCAAGGTACGTGGCCCAAAAGGCCGAGGCGTATCTGCAGGCATCGGGACTTGCTGATGTAGCTTATTTCGGCCCTGAAGCGGAGTTTTATGTTTTTGACGATGTACGCTTCGACCAAAGCAACCATTCCGCATTCTACCAGGTCGATTCCGCGGAAGGCATGTGGAATTCCGCGAAGGATGAGGGTCCGAATTTGGGATATAAGATCCCGTACAAGCGCGGATATTTTCCCGTTCCGCCAAGTGATTCCCTGCACGACCTTCGCACCACAATGTGCCAGACGCTGGAGAAAGTTGGCATCAAGGTGGAGCTGCATCATCACGAGGTAGGAACAGCAGGGCAGTCTGAAATTGATTTGCGTTTCGACACGCTGCTTAGCATGGCGGACAAACAGATCCTCTATAAGTACGTGATCAAGAATGAGGCCAAGCGGGCAGGAAAAACAGCCACATTCATGCCGAAGCCCATTTTCATGGATAACGGTTCCGGAATGCACGTTCATATGAGCCTGTGGAAGGACGGCGCCAACCAGTTCTTTGAAGCTGGAACGTACGCTGACCTGAGCACCATGGCGCGACATTACATCGGTGGACTGCTCAAGCATACGGCGTCTGTCCTTGCATTCGCCGCACCAACGACGAGCTCCTACCGGCGTTTGGTACCCGGATATGAGGCACCAATCAACCTGATCTATTCGCAGCGTAATCGGAGTGCCTGTGTACGGATTCCCGCCTATTCGAAGAGTGAGAAGGCAAAACGCATCGAATATCGTTCACCGGATCCGTCGTGCAATCCTTACCTGGCCTTTTCCGCCATGTTGATGGCCGGCCTCGACGGGATTGAGAATCGTATCGAGCCACCGGAACCAATAGATCTCGATCTCTATGATCTTGAGCCAGAGCAGGCAGCCGAGGTGAAGAAAACACCTGCAGACCTGCCTGAAGCCTTGGATGCGCTGGAGAACGACCACGAGTATCTCCTGAGGGGCGACGTTTTTACCGAGGATGTGATACAGACTTGGATCGACTTAAAACGCGAGAGCGAAGTTGATGCCATTCGTTTGCGTCCCCATCCGTGGGAATACGCCCTGTACTTCGATATCTAAGATCGCCCATCTGTCAGTGTGGCGGGCTTGACGCGATCAAGCCTAGCCACACTGGCGATATAACCTCCTTATTCCATCATGATCCCCCTCGTTAGCTCCCTGCTGCTCGGACCAACCAGACCCCCAGATCTGGAAACACTTTCCCAGCTGGAATCTGCAGGTTTCAACGAGCCCCTGTCCGCGTGGATGATGCTTTCTGAACTGGCATCGAAGACGGAGAACATTCACGCCGGTCGCGAGCGCTTCTCTGCGCTCGCGGATGCCATAGTGGGTTCCTACGATCCGACCCGTGCCCTGAACAACTTGTATGTCATACTCACAAACTCCCAGAACCAGACAGCTTCCAAAATCTTGACATTGTTTTCCGATTCTCCCTTAGAAGCCCAGGCGCTGACATGCATCTGTTCTGGAAGTCAGTCCTTAAGCATGGACCTAATCCAGGACCCAAATCGTTTGCTGTCTTTATTCAATAATCAATCATGGCAGTCACTTGGAACTCGGGAGGCATTGGCCGAGAGGTCTTCATTCATCACTCACGGCACAGATTCATTTGACGAAGGCATGTCTGCTCTACGCGAGTTCAAACGTTGGGAGTCTTTGCATATTGCCATGTGTGACCTCCTGAAACTCGTCGATACATCGGAGATCCTCGTTAGATTAGCTGATGCTGCTGATCTCTGTTTGCAGGGCGCCGTGAATATCAGTTCCCGTGTGCTCGAGGGCCAGCATGGTCAACCACTGCTGGCTGATGGGAGCCCCGACGGTTTCTGTGTGATCGGCATGGGGAAACTGGGCGGAAGGGAGTTAAACTTCAGCTCCGACATAGATCTCCTCTACGTTTACGATTCCCCTCATGGCCGGACCTCCGTAAGTGGGCTTTCCAGCTACGAGTACTATCCCAAACTCGCCCGGATGATAACGGACGCCATTCATAGGATTACTTCTGAGGGTTTCGTCTTTCGCGTGGATCTGCGTCTACGACCGGAAGGAAGCGCGGGAGATATCGCGAACGCTGTGGAGGGTTACCACCGTCACTATGCAGCGCGGGGGCAGATCTGGGAGCGCCAGGCACTGATCAAGGCGCGACCGATAGCGGGCAGTCAAAGAACGGGAGACGCCTTTCTTTCTGCCCTGAAACCGTTCGTATTCGACGATCAGTCAGACCCTCTCATTCTCGACGAGATAAACCGTAACCGCGAAAAGATCGCTCATGCGCTTCTAAAACGCAACAGCGGCGCACACCATGTCAAGCTTGGTCCAGGAGGCATTCGAGAGATCGAGTTTCTTACCCAGGGTTTCCAGTTGATTCACACAGGCGTGCAACAATGGCCGTGGGAACGAGGAACTCTACAGGCCCTGGACTGGATCACACGACAAGGATATCTCGGTGAGAGTGAGGCACAGGATCTTAACGATGCCTATCTCTTCCTACGTGATCTGGAGAATCGCATTCAGATCGCCGCCGGACACCAAGCTCATGAAATACCATCTGATACCCACTCCAGAAATGTTCTCGCCCGCATGATGGGTATCAAAGGCCAAGGATCAGACGGCCCTTCAGAAACCCTACTATCTCGCTACAAGGCACACACAGACCGCGTAGTTAGCATCTACGAACGCGTCTTTCATACCGTATTGTAGACTCTCTCTTTTGCCGCTCTCGAAACTCCATTATAAATACGCGGACCATCAACCCCGACTACCCTCAATCGGCCAGCTGAAAATTCTAGATTGACAGATCACATCGCATGCCCTACTATTCAAACGGTCGTTTGATTTAAACGCACGTTTGACTGACAACAAGATTCGAGCAGCAAAATGTCCTGGAATCGTCAGGGCCATCGGATCTGGTCCCGAAAGAAATAGCGGAGTTCGTCCATGGAAGCCACAGGCACTACCAATCCTCGAACAGATACTCGAGATCTCCTTCTCGATACCGCGGAACGCCTCTTCGCTGAACACGGAATCGATGCCACATCACTTCGCACTATCACCTCCGAAGCTGCCGCAAATCTAGCCGCGGTCCATTACCACTTCGGATCAAAAGACGGGCTCATTCAGGAAGTCTTCGCCCGCCGATTCGACCCTCTGAACGAAGATCGCCTGCAGCGCCTGATCGCGCGTGAACAGGAACACGGCGAACGCCCCGTTCCCGTAAATGAGATAGAGGAGGCGTTTATAGCCCCGGCTCTAAAACGCCTCAGACAGCCGGAAAGTCGGCACTTCATGAAACTGATGGGCCGAGTCTTTGGCGATCCTGGCAAGATGCACGACTTCATACAATACAGATTTCACGACATTGCACGTCGATTCATTGAGGCACTCGCTAAGGCGTTACCGGAACTTGAACACAACGAAGTGCTCAGAAGATTCAAGTTCATGCTGGGCGTGATGTTTATCGTCCTGATGGATCCCATGTCTCAGGAGAATCTGCCGGACAATCTGGCATCATCTCATTGCGATCTGGTATCCGATGAAACCCCCCTTAGTTCGGTCGTCTCATTTCTTTCCGCAGGCATGAAAAGCGGCACAGACGCCGGCCTTCAGGTTGGCACGCACAAATCCTAATGAGGACATACATCTTGACAGATAAAACAACCTTCAGCTTGGCCACGATGACACCAGTCATCCTGGCTTTGGGTCTTGCATGTGCCTCCGCGCCCGTACTGCAGAAGTCCGGTATTGAGGAATCGATTCCCGACCAATGGAGTACGCCGGGCCTAGCTGTCGGAACCGACTCGACACTGGTCGCCTGGTGGTCTCAGTTTCAGGATAACCAGCTGGATTCTCTGGTAGCGGGAGCGCTGACCTACAACTACAACCTGAAAGCCGCATCTGTTCGCATCGCGGCCGCTCGGGCACAGGCCAAAGCCGCTGGCGCTCCGTTATTTCCACAGATGAACCTAAACTTCAACAATTCCAAGCGCCGTCAGAATTTCATAGGCTTTCCCATTCCAGGCCAGGCGGCTGGCGGTGGCGTCCTGAGCACAACCGCCACCACGTACGGCGCGTCGGCAGATTTGAGCTGGGAGCTCGATCTTTGGCGCAGGATAGGTGCTGGCCAGGCCGCAGCCATGGCAGATCTCCAAGCATCTCAAGCCGACCATCGGGGTGCACAGCTTTCCCTGGCGGGGCAGACTTCGAAATCGTGGTTTGCAGCCATTGAGGCTCGCCGACAATTGGAACTCGCACAGGCGACTTTACAGAATTTTCAAACCATCAATAGTCAGATCCAAAGCAGGTATGAGAGGGGACTCCGTCCACCACTGGACCTGCGCTTGTCGTTGACTAACGTGGCCACATCCGAAGCACTTGTAGCACAACGAAACCAGGCCCTCGACAGCGCCACTCGCCAGCTTGAAATCCTGCTGGGCCGATACCCGAGTGCTGAATTGGCCATCATGCCAGATCTCCCGACCATCCCGGGGCCGATACCGGCGGGACTGCCGGCCGATCTGATTGCACGTAGACCAGATCTTGTATTCGCAGAGCGGCAAGTCGCCGCTTCCGGTGCCAGAGTTTCGGAGGCGAAACGAGCCAGATATCCCCGGATCACGCTAACCGGATCGTCTGGTACAAGCAGTCGAAACCTTGCGGACCTGGTTAAAGGTGATTTCTTCGTCTGGAGTTTGGCCGGTGGGGTGCTTACACCACTCTTTCAGGGCGGACGTTTGAAAGCAGGCGTGAGCCTCGCAGAGGCTAATCACGAACAGGCTGTCGCAGGCTTTGCCGAACAGGCACTTCAGGCATATCGAGAGGTTGAGACAGCCCTCGCAGCCGAAGCTTTTCTTGCCGATCGGGAGCGCGCGCTCAGAGAGGCCACGGAGCAATCCGCCGCCGCACGGCAACTGGCAGAATCCCGATATGCCTCTGGTTT